>JBDTJI010000180.1:0-4123 GCA_039935935.1 Ginsengibacter sp.
CACTTTTACTGTTGATACTAGTGGGATGTTTTCTTCAATCTAAATCGCAAGGGTACGATCCTGAAAAAATAAATCATAAAGCCAATACCATCTATGAATTGGCCATTAGCAAAGCAAGAAACGGCGACTACCTTACTTCCATAAAAATGATCAATGAGGCACTAAAAATAGAGCCCAAATTTGTTGATGCCTACTTATCTCTGGCAGGGATCAATGCAGATTTAAAAAACTATACTTCTTCCACTCAATTTTTTGAAAAAGCGTTTTCGCTTGATTCAATTTACAGTAATTATTATCTACTCCCCTACTCTATTTCACTTGCAGGGAGCGGCAGGTTTGATGATGCCTTAAAAGCAGTCAGCCACTTTCTACTAAATCCCAAGCTGAATGAGAGAAGCATTCAATCGGGTGAGTTCAGAAAGAAGACCTACCAATTTGCTATTGATTATGCAAGTTCTCATCCTGACAAAGATTATATTTTCGCTCCCCGGAATCTTGGTGACAGCATCAATACTACGGCTCTTGAATATTTCCCTTCACTTACTATTGATGGTAAAAAATTAATTTTTACCCGGCGGATTAACAATAAAGAGAGCTTTTATGAAAGTGATCTGGTAGATGAGAAATGGAGTAATGCTTTTCCTCTCAACGGTAAAATTAATTCTCCGGAATACAACGTAGGCGCTCAAAATATTTCACAGGATGGTGAATGGCTGGTTTTCACAGGATGTAATTTCCCCAGAGGATTCGGGAGCTGTGATCTTTATATATCTTATCTCACCAAAAAAGGATGGAGTGAACCACAAAACCTGGGAAGAAATGTAAATTCTGAATTTTGGGAATCAACACCATCACTCTCACCAGACAAGAGAGATTTATATTTTAGCAGCAATAGGATCGGAGGTTATGGAGGAAAAGACATTTGGGTTTGCCATAGAAATGAAAAGGGGGATTGGAGTGAACCGGAAAATCTTGGTCCGGTTATCAACACGCAAGGAGATGAGAGTACTCCTTTCCTACATGCTGATAATGAAACTTTATACTTTAACTCCTCCGGACTTCCGGGATACAGCGAGAAGCCTGATCTTTTTGTAACGAGGAAACTTCCGGACGGTAAATGGAGTACTCCTGAAAATCTTGGCTATCCAATTAATACGATTGATGATGAAGGTTCTATGATAGTGGATGCCGATGGAAAAACGGCTTATTATTCAAGCGACAGAAGCGATACAAAGGGAGGCCTTGATATTTACACGTTTGAACTGCGAAAAGATCTGCGCCCTCTAAAAACGCTATGGGTGAAAGGAAAAGTATATGATAAAAATACCAAAGAAGGTTTACCTTCTACAATTATATTAACTGACGTAAAGAGCCGCGTGACGATAAGTAAATTGCAAACTGATGAGGATGGTGATTACCTGATCACATTACCGGTTGGAAAAGATTATGCTTTTAACGTTCACAGAAAGGGATATTTATTCTTTTCTGAAAATTACAATATGTCCGGCACATCTCCTGATTCAGTATTCACTGCCGATATTCCTTTAGAACCTATTGAAGCTAATGCCAGGATTATTCTGAAAAATGTTTTCTTTAATACCAATAAAACAGATCTTAATCCTGAATCAATTACAGAATTAGATAATGTAGTAACACTAATGAACGAAAATCCTAAAATGAAAATCCTGATAAGCGGGTACACAGATAATGTAGGACAACCCGAAGACAATTTAAAACTTTCGACGGGCCGTGCTGTTTCTGTTGTCAATTATTTGTTGAGTAAAGGTGTCGATAACAGCAGGCTTTCATTTAAAGGTTTTGGGGATGCAAACCCAGTTGCCGGCAATGATACAGAAGAAGGGCGTGCACTGAATCGCCGGACAGAATTAAGTGTGGTTAGCAATTAGAAATATCTCTGAGTCAGCGCGCCGGATAATTTTGCAGTTAGAATTTATCCTGTTAATTTTAAGAATGGAACCTTAAAAATTAAGATATGAAACTTACGATAGTAATAAGTAAAGGAGAAGAATTTTTTATTGGCGCAATAAAAGAAATCCCTGCTGTTTTAACGCAGGGAAAAACAATTGAAGAAACAAAAGAAAATGTCTTGGACGCGTTAGAATTATATCTTGAAGACATGCAAAGCGAAGAAGATTATTCAAATAAAGTTCTGGAGGAGGATTTAATAATTTCTTAATGTCCTTAAAAAGAAACCTATTTCTTACCCATCTTGAAAACAATCATTGCCATCTCCATAGAAATCGCGCCAAACATGATATTTATCAAAACACTGTAACAAAGAAAAAAACGTCTGTTCCACGACATCCACAGCTTGATAGAAATCTTTGCAATCTAATTTGTAAACAATTAGAAATTCCAAAACTATAAAAGGAAATTTTAATTATTTTACATTTCTAATTTTTATGATGCAAAAAGAACTGGTTTATCAGATCGCACTCACGCTTATTCCCAATATTGGCGATGTAAATGCCAAAGCATTGGTCAATCATTTTGGAAGTGCCGAGGCTATTTTTCAGGCTCCTAAAAAACAACTGGAAGCGATAGACGGTATAGGAACGGTAAGAGCTAACTCAATAAAAAATTTCAGAAATTTCGAGAAGGCAGAAGATGAAATTCAGTTTATCAAAAAATATAAAATAGCGCCGCTTTTTCTGACTGATAATGACTACCCACAACGATTATTAAATTGTTATGACAGCCCACCGTTGCTCTATTATAAAGGAAATGCAAATTTAAACCACACTAAGTTAGTTGCCATTGTTGGTACACGTAATAATGATGATTATGGAAAAAGTATTTGTGAAAAATTGATCGAAGAATTAAGTGCTGAGGAAGTAATTATTGTTAGCGGCCTGGCTTTTGGCATTGACAGCATCGCTCATAAGGCTTCATTGAAAAATAACCTTCAAACCATTGGAGTATTGGCTCATGGCCTGGATAGGGTATATCCGTCACAAAACACTTCTCTTGCGCGACAAATGATTGCAAACGGTGGATTACTAACTGAATTTAAAAGTAGTACCATACCTGATAAACAAAACTTTCCCGGAAGAAACAGGATCGTTGCGGGGATAAGTGATGCAATCATTGTAATAGAGTCAGGTTTAAAAGGTGGTTCATTGATAACAGCAGAACTGGCAAATGGATATAATAAAGATGTGTTTGCAGTACCCGGAAGAGCAGAGGATACCCGAAGCGAAGGTTGTAACTATCTGATCAAAAATAACAAAGCGAATCTTCTAACCTGTGCTGATGATCTTCTTGAAAGCATGGGCTGGAAAAAAACTAAAAAAAGCTCTCCCAAAAAGCAAAGAGAATTGTTTATCGAGCTTTCTGAAGACGAAAAAGTAATCGTTGATATTTTACAGGCACATGAACATGTACAAATAGACGAATTGTATTTTAAAAGTAAGCTGAGCAGCAGCGGGGTTGCACAAGCCTTGCTTTTGCTTGAAATGCAGGGAGTAGTTTCTTCATTACCGGGAAAAGTTTACAAGCTAAACTGAGCAGTTTTATGAGTTTAAAAAGAAGAATGTAAACTTCTTTTTATCATATCGTATTTACATTAAACCGGTGTCCTGTATTTTCTCTTTATTGAATTTAATCGTTTTCCTATCTTTGCTCATGGCTACACTAAATAAACCTTCCGGGCTCTCTAAAAAAATTTATGGTGAAGGGTTGACCTTCGATGATGTTCTGCTGATACCGGCATATAGCGATGTATTACCGCGCGACGTAAATACAACCACCCAACTTACAAAAAACATTCGGTTGAATATTCCAATGCTCAGTGCCGCAATGGACACAGTTACAGAAGCCGATCTTGCCATTGCCCTGGCAAGAGAAGGCGGGCTTGGAATTCTACACAAAAATATGAGTATTGAAGCACAGGCTGCACAGGTACGCAAAGTAAAACGTAGTGAAAGCGGGCTTATCCTCGATCCGATTACCTTGCGATTGGATGCTACTATAGGAAATGCTTTGAAACTCATGAGAGAAAATAAAATTGGTGGAATTCCTATCGTTGACAATAATGGGAAACTGGCAGGAATATTAACCAATCGCGATCTAAGATTTGAAGACAATATGAAAAGGCCTGTGA
>JBDTJI010000181.1:0-5659 GCA_039935935.1 Ginsengibacter sp.
TAAACGACGTGCGTATCGGAAAGCATATCCAGTTAAATGTGGAAGCCGCTTCGGCAGAAGCAGCAAAGTCAATTGCGGAGGAAGCCGCTCAAAAATTATTAGCTAACCAGGTAATGGAAGAATTTACCGTTGTGATTAGGTAGTGAGTGGTGAGTGAGTGAGTGGTAAGTAGTGAATTGTGAATAGTGAGTGAGTATTGAGTAACAACGCTGACAACTGACCACTCACAACTGACCTCTGACAACTGACCACTGAGCAAGCAACACTCACAACTCACAACTGACCACTCACAACATCCATCTCATCATGCTCTACATCGTTCCCTCTCCAATAGGTAATCTGGCTGATATTACTTTCAGGGCTATTGAAGTATTAAAATCTGTAGATCTGATACTGGCAGAAGACACGCGGACTTCCAGCAAACTGCTGCGACATTATCAGATAGTGAAACCCACTACTCCTTATCATCAACATAATGAACATAAAATTGTTGCTCATCTTACTGAACAATTACTGGCTGGAAAAACGATGGCATTGATCACAGATGCAGGTACGCCAGGTGTCAGCGATCCCGCTTTTTTACTGGTACGCGAATGTATAAAGAATGATATAAAAGTAGAGTGCCTTCCGGGTGCCACCGCTTTTATTCCTGCGTTAGTAAATAGTGGCCTACCGATGAATAGCTTTTGCTTTGAAGGATTTCTTCCTTTAAAAAAAGGAAGGCAAACCTTCTTAAAAAAAATGGCTGATGAAGATCGAACTATGGTTTTTTATGAAAGCCCCATGAGGCTAATTAAAACTTTAAAAGATTTTATAGAATATTTTGGAGCAGACAGACAATGCTGTGTAAGCCGTGAACTTACTAAAATCTTTGAAGAAAATAAAAGAGGTTCATTGCAGGAAGTGCACGATTATTTTAACTTAAAAACGGTAAAGGGAGAGATTGTTATAGTGGTGGGTAGCAAAGAGTAAATTACTATATTGTAGTCTCGATAAATTTATGCAACAAATTTTAATCCGTGGAAATCCATGTAATCCGTGGCAAAAAGCATTTGAGCTTTCAGCCCAATAAAACTCATTGTTCATTTTCATGCGGCGTGTAGTGCCATTTCAAAAACATATTTAAAAAAAATTTTGTAATAGCTTTATTGCAAATACAAAGACAACAAGCGACACTTTAAATACTGTATTCCAGATACGAACAGAAAATCGCCTGGCTTTAACCCAGGTTAATTTTAATCCAATCAAGATATTTTTATGGGCTTATCTATCCATTACTCAGGTTACATTCTTAATAAAGAAATGCTAGATCTGTTAATAGAGGAAGTTTCCGATATCTGTAAAACGCTTGACTGGTCAACTCATGTTTATGATAATGATGAAATAAAAGGCGTTTCATTTGCGCCGGAAGATAGTGAGCCTGTATTCCTTACATTCAACCATGAAGGGAGGACTCTTTCGCCTGTCAGCATTATCACAAAAGATATTTATGACGGTGTAAGGTTAGACAAAGAGTTGATGTTTACTACCAGTACCAAAACTCAATTTGCGGGTATAGATGCTCACATTGCCATCATCAAATTATTAAAACATCTTTCAAAAAAATATCTGAGAGATTTTGCCCTTACAGATGAAGGATCCTATTGGGAAACCGGCGATGAAAAAATCTTACAGAGGCAATTTGAAAACTATAACGCTGCTATGAATTTTTTTAGCGAAGCCCTCCAGGATTTATCCGCCTTTTCCAGCGAAACGCCGGAATCTATAGTTGAGAGAATAGAAAGGCTTTTGAAAGAGAAGTTTGGCGGAAAGAAAGAATAAAGATCGGTGTAGATCACAGGCAGATTACATTACCATCCATTCCCGGTTAGTGAACACTACATGATGCTATCCTTAAGCAGAGGCACCATTTCTTCTGACTAAAGGAACCGTAAAACAGGGAATGTCCGGACGTTGTAACCATAATACATATACAGGGAGATCATCACATTTTTTACTTTTTTCTTATTTTTGATTTCATATTTAATTTCAATGAAAACAAAGAAGGAATTAAAGAAGGAATACGGCTCAATGAAATTTAAAATTGGTGTCTTCCAAATTAAAAATATCGCTAACAACAAAATCTACATTGATAGAAGTGTTAATCTTAATAAAATATGGAACCGTCATCAACTTGAATTAAATTATGGAATGCATCGCAATCTAGCATTACAAGCAGAATGGAACGAGTTTGGCGAAAGTAACTTCGTTTTTGAAATATTGAGTGAGATCAAACAAGCCGACGAGCAAAACACAGACTATACAAAAGAATCCAAATTACTTGCAAAAATGTTTATGAAAGAACTACAACTTTTTGGTAAAAAAGGGTACAATTAGTCCGATACTGTTGTTGGCTTCAACAGCAGGATTTATTACAAAAATGATATCCCTACCAGGATGATTGAAGTTACGTCAGAGGTGACACCTTTTCGAAAGGTGTCACCTCTAAAAAATACTTATACCTCCTGCCTCACTAACTCATTCATCCTCTTCAACACTCCAAAACTTTTCATTAAACAGTAATAGTGGTCAACACACAGACGATCAATCCTAAAATCAATACGGGAATTACATCAGGATGAAAGAAAATTTCGAAAAGAAAAAAGTTGCTGACAGGAATGCAAAAAGCTGCAAGAGGCATCTAACCCATATAAATTGATGACCTATTTACTTTTAGTCGATATAAAGGATAAGGAAAATATTTATTTATGAAAAAGTATCTTTTATCAGGTATCTCCGCCCCAAAGGATGTTGAGGAGTGGGAAGTAACACCCCCGTTCAGCCAGGTAAGTTCAAACCCCGCGGAATCTGCCATCATTGCTTCTAAACAGCAAAAGTTAAACACAACTATCAAAAATGGTACTGAAGGCATCGACACATTCTAAATTTTTTAATTTCAAATTATTTATATTATAAAAAAATACTTAATATTGTTTCACAAAATCTATAAAAATTAAAATTAACAATCATGAAAAAAAGTGTATCAATTCTAGCAGCGTTATTATGTGTTTTCAGTTTATCAATGCAAGCCCAGGATGGCGGAAGTGGAGACCAGGTATTTAAAAAATTTAAAGTAGATGTAAGTGTAGGGTATGCCGTACCTCAGTCATCACAAGGAGCGGGTAGGAATGGTGGAGCATTGTTTGCCATTGAACCTAAATACGCTGTTATGGACCAGCTATCTGTAGGCCTACGCCTTGAAGGTGCATTAATGGTGAATGTGGATGAAGCAGGAGAAACAGGAAAAGCACAGGCAAACGCCTCTTATCTTGCTACAGGTGACTATTATTTCTCTAATAATAAATTCAGGCCTTTTATTGGTGCCGGCGCCGGTGTCTATACTTATGCAAATGTGAATACTGATGACGATATTTCTTCAATTGATGATATTCCAAAAACTTCAAACTTTGGCGCTATGGCTCGTGTCGGCTTCGAATATGGCCATTTTCGGTTTGGCGTTGAGTATAATTTTGTAAAAGACAAAAGTGGTTATTTAGGCCTCAAGTTAGGCGCAGTTATTGGCGGCGGTAGAAAGTAATACTGGCAGCTCAGATTTCAGAGTATTTTATTTCGAATTTTTAAAAACAAAACCGGAAGTATATTGCTTCTGGTTTTGTATTATAGAAAGCGGCTTGCAACGAACATCAGGTGTAATATGACAGCTCATTCAAAAAGTCGTTTAGAGTTTATTTATGTCTCTTTGACTTCTTTAGTTTGGCAACTTCTGCAAATGCTTTTTTAATTCAAACTTTAATTTTAATGCCTGTTCCTATTTTATTAATTTGCTGAGCACCCTTTACCAATCTATCAGAGGAAGCTGAACAGACTGGAGGTTACCGTGTATGTCGCTCAATTATTGAAGTTCTATTTTCATGTTTTAAAATAAATGAAGTTTATCGGGTTTAATATTTGTCCAACGATGATGTAAAATATTTTACACTCCTTCGCTCAAGTAATCGAAAAACATCTCTTATGATAATAATTACAAATAAAATTCAACTCAAATTCTCAATATCTTCCCAAACTTTTATCAAAACCGGAATTCCATTCAAAAGGTTTTTCTTTCTTATTGAGAAAGAGCGTTCACCCGGATATACAATTTTTTTTGATGTATCAACAGGAACCGATTGGAGATAATCATTCAATATATTTTCGGTCAATTGTCTAATCATTGAATAATTATTGAGTTTAGAAATATCAATGGCAATGAATACCTGCGATAATCCATACTCAACTTTCTCTTTGCTTATCTCATAAGTTGACAGGCCTCCTGATAAGATAGTTGCCAGCAAATCTAACAGCAGTGCAATTCCTGTGCCTTTCCAATAGCCAACAGGCAGTGGCCTCATTGACTCAAGAATAGCCTTTGGATCACTGGTGAGCACTCCTTTTTTATCAAATCCTCCATAGACAGAGAGAGATGTATTATTGATTGCGGCCTGCTCGATAGCGCCAAATGAAAATTGCGACATCGCCATGTCCAACACTATGGCTTCATCGTTAAATGGCAGTGCAATAATCAATGGATTATTTCCCAGCCTGGCATCTATTGCTCCCCATGCCGGCATATTAGCAATCGTGTTTGTCCAGCCAATAAATACAAAACCTTTTTTTGCAGCCTGCCAACCATACGTTCCTCCGCGCATCCAATGATTGGTATTCCTCATTGCCACACAGCCGATGCCATTAGCCTTTGCAAGTCGCATTACATTTTCTGTCGCAATCATTGCATTCAAAATGCCGGGGCCAAGATTTCCATTCCATTGCTCAATTCCACCTGATTTATTTTCCAGGGATGGCTCTGCATCTACCTTCACAAAACCTTCTTTTATATATTGAACAAATCTTGAAAAACGATTCACCCCATGTGTATAAACACCGTCCAAACTATTAGATGTAAAGACTTCCGCGCATTGAGTGGCTTTTGTTTTTGAAAAACCATGCCTGGCTAAAATGGAGGTGAACTTCTCCTGCATTTCTTCTTTTGCAACATAGATCATCAACAAATTTTCCTGCATTTCTTTTTACTGGCAAAGTACCTTCAAAATTTTAATTTGCCAACGATGCGAACTTGTGGAGATTATTAAATTCAAATTTGTTTAAGCCAAAAGATAAACCCAAAAAGCCAAACAAGGCGAAATGTTGTATCTTTTGGAAATCGGTTTCTATTCTTATAATTAATAGCGTTATCCTGTAAAGTCAATTCTTTCACAGGGTTAAACAGCCTATTTAAAAAAATCCAGATGGCAGGGGTTTATTTTTTACTTTTGAAGTACCACTTTTAAAATGGAGAGCTTACGTAATATAATGAGAAACTATTTACTGCATTCGATTGTTGTTTTTACATTTTTTTCAGGTATTTGTGCCGCACAATCTTTTTCTATAAAAAACAATCCCCAACTTCACACAGTCAGTATTAATAATTCAACCATAAAGTTGGTGGTGAATTACGATCGTCAGTGCAGAGTTTCTGCGATGAATGTAAACGGGAAAAACGTTATTGAGGGAAAGACAGGAATATATTCTGAAGTGCAAACAAAAGGTAATACATTTTCTACACTGCAAACGGTCACATCACCAAGCGTAAATACAACACCACATACAGCAGAAATAAAGGATA
>JBDTJI010000182.1:0-6312 GCA_039935935.1 Ginsengibacter sp.
TACTGTATATTACTTCTCAATGGAAAAATGGTCCTTTTAACTTGCTTAAGCTTGAATGCAAACCAAAGTTTGGGATTCCGATACATCGGATTCTGTGAAAACTATGTTTACTTTGTTATTTATTAAATTGTCACCTGTTACTCATAAATTCCTGTGAAAATAATTCTTGCTATTCTTCTTTTTGTTGTTACCTTTTTTGCATTCGCTTACATTGCTGATGTAGTCGTCATTGATAAAAATTATGCTATTGATATATATCTGCAATCATTTGTAGAGGCACACAGGTCGCCTGCTGCGACATGGCTTTTTAATGGTATTACCTTCTTTGGTTCACATTCTTTTTTAATTCCCGCCTACCTTATTTTGATCGCTATTTATTTAAATAAAAAGAGAAAGCGTATAGCGATGAGTATTCTTGCCGTTAGCCTTTCCAGTACGGTCATTCTTTTCCTCTTAAAAGGAATTTTCAAACGCCATCGGCCTGACAATCCCCTAATCCACGCTGTCAATGGTTTTAGTTTTCCAAGTGGGCACTCTTTCTCTGGTTTTATTTTTTATGGATTGATCATTTATTTAATCTGGAGAGGAGGAATGAAACAATGGAAAAAGATTGTGATTACTATTTTGCTTATCGTGCTTGCTTCCCTGGTTGCTTATAGCCGTATTTATCTGCGGGTTCATTATCCAACTGATATCATTGCCAGTTTTTTTTTGGGTATCATCTGGCTTCTCTTATCATTTTTTATACTTATACGTTCTTTTAAAAATTTATGATACAAATTTGAATTCATCCTCCCATTTTTAACCAGATGCAAAAGCCTGCGAGTTTATTATAGAGGTGACAACTTTTAAAAATCTTTCACCCGTGGAAAAATGCTTTCATCGCCGGTAAAAACATTCCGGTAGTTTTCTTGTATGTACTATAGTCTGAAAATTTAACCTGCAAAAGATTTTCTTCGTAAGCCGCTTTAAACCTGAATAAAATCAGTAGTAAAAAAAATATTAAAAGCCGTAAAGTATTTTCGGAATAGAGTGAATAACCATAGGTGAAAAATAAAATGCCTGAATAAATAGGATGGCGTATGTATTTGTATATCCCTGACTGAATCAATTCAGCGCTTGGTTTGGGTGTGGGGAATGGTGAGAGGTTTCTGTTTAAAGCGAAAAGTGCAGCAAATGAAATAATAATACCCGCAACCGAAAAGATTATTCCCGCCAATTGCAACGAATAAGGAACTGCAAAATCAATTTTTACAATACGAAAAAGATAGGCGACAAACAAAAGTAATTGGGTGCCTACAAAGAAAAGATCTTTTGGATTTCGTTTCAACTGTTTAATGATTTTTACTTAATGATTTAGCGACCGTCTCGCGTGCTTGTCCATTTTCCCAGGATGTTTTCCATGCCAACGATTTCAATACCTCTGACTTTCACTCTAAAAGTATTCATAGTCATTACATTTTAGTAAGCCGGTGTTCAATTCCTCAATACATTATTCTTATAACGTGGGTTGTATCTCGATCCCGTGAAGCAGTCAAAAAAAAAACAGTGCATATAACAAATACGCACTGTTTTGGAAAGTTTTTAGTTGTCTTTATTTTGACATTTCTGCCTGAATCTTTTCTGCATGTTCCAAATGTCCTTTAAAGATTGGCAATGCGGACTCGAGCAAACTTTTCAATTCCGGATTAGTCGCATCTGGTATCAATGTGTTTTCTACTACTCCTATAGCGGCCTTGTGATAAGCTACTTCATTATCAATATATGCCTTATCAAAATCAGCACCTGATTTTGAGTTAAGCATTTCTTTAGTAGAAGCTGCCTGAGAAAGTAGTGATTGTGTAGTCGGATTGTCTTGTGGAGTTACACCTAATTTCTTAGCTAATGCAACAGCTTGTGCATTTACACTTCCATGATCCTTGGCCATAGTTGCAGCAAATTCCAACACACTTTTATTTTTTGATTTTTTCTTTGCAATGGCGGCATAATCAATATCAATCTGGTCTGCTGTAACAGCTACTGAAGCAATTTCCGGATCAGTAAGTTTAGCCGGAGTTGCCGGGGCTGTCGCCGCGGGAGGAGGTGCCACCATTGTAGTAGTGTCTGTTGTTACAGGTGCAGTTTGATCACCACTCGAATTGCAACTGTTCAAAATGAACATAGCACCCAGAAAATAGGCGCTGATCTTAAAAAATCTTAATACTTGTTTCATGATTTAATGTTTAATGATTATTGATTTTTATGTTGACTTGTTTTTTTTTAAATTTAATAATTCATCTTATTTGAGCAACGTGTTCCCCGAAGTGAGGCAACGATAATATAGTGAATTCTTTAAATCCATTTTTGAGTGGGAGAATTAATCCGGTTTTCAGTTCATTAATTGCTGCTTTGCCATTTTTAATTGCATTCTTTAAAACTTTACTGTAAGATGCCTGGGAATGCTTCCTCTGCGATTTTCACATAATCTGTGCCAGTTTAAGTATCAGTACCATCCACGAAAGGAATCTCCGAATCTGTAACTTTTTTGATTATTCTGTAAACATAGAACAATAGTGGTGTTTTTATTTTTATTTTATTTAAAATCTGAGTTGCTTGTTAGAGTGGAGGTGTCCTTAGAAAGTTACAGGAAAAAGGAGGAAAGTTGACTTTATGAATTCGTAGGAGATAATCGTCAAAGAAAATTAATATTTGGATGCTTGCAAAAAAGATATCTTTCGGATATCGTTTCACTCGTTTTTCTTAATGGTTTGATAGAAATAATTTGCCGGATCTATCTATTCTTCGCCGTTGTTCTCCCGGCCATTAGAAATCTTTAATTCGTATCGCTAATGTATAACATAAATCAGGTTAATGTACCCTGCCAGAGATTTTTTGGTAGGGTGACAAAATTTGTTTCGTGTGCTACCAACAGCGCATATTCATCAACGGCTTACAATTTCCAGTCGTCACAGCCGGCATTAATTGATCGCGTTTTTTTGTTTTCGTCTTTCATCAAGTGTTCATTGAATCAGGTTATGGGAAGCCAACGATTGAGGGGCTTTAATGGGACTTTATCCAATATCGACTTCCACTTTGCAATGCCGGATCTTGCTGAAGCTCTCATCAAGTCATTTTGTTTCGCTATATTCAGCTATTGATGAAGCAGCATTAAATTTCACATAGCCTTGAAAGAACTAAAGCAACAGTTTGAAAACTTTTTACACAATCAGCATATTGCCGATTCGGTAATTCCGTACCTGGTATTTTTAGTGTTACTGATCATTTCAGGAATACTGGTTTTTGTCTGCGTCTTTGTTACCAAAAAAATATTGGATAATGTGGTGGGAAGGATATTTATGAAGACTCATGGAAAATGGGATGACTTGCTGATCAAACACCGTCTATTCTCCGCCACAGGCTACCTGGTTTCTGTCATTGTGTTGAAGGCAGCCGTGCCTGCACTTTTTGAAGATTTCCCTCGTACCCTTGAATTCATCGGCAAGCTGTTAGATGTTTACTTGGTTTTTGTAATCATAACGATTCTTATCGTTTTTCTGAAAGCAACAGAAGAATACCTTTCCGATTCAGAGTTGTTTATTGAAAAGCCGATATCCAGTTATTTTCAGTTGATCCGACTCGTTCTCTACATCATAGCCGCTATTTTGGGACTGTCCATCATTTTGACCAAATCTCCTATATATCTCCTTGGCGCCTTTGGCGCTATGACTGCTGTATTATTACTCATCTTTAAAGATACCATCCTGGGCCTGGTAGCCAGCATACAAATTTCTGCCAACGATATGGTGCGTATAGGCGACTGGGTCGAAATGCCTAAATACCATGCAGATGGCGATGTGACTGCTATTAATCTGAACACCGTAAAAGTGATGAACTGGGATAAAACGATCACAACGGTACCTACTTATTATTTTATTACCGAGAGTTTTAAAAACTGGCGGGGAATGCAAATGAGTGGAGGCAGGCGCATCAAACGAACTATCCAGATAAGCATCGGCTCTATCCGATTCGTGGATACTGAAATGAAGGATCGATTCAAAAAGATTGATCTTATCAGAAAAGCTATCGTCGAACGACAGGCAGAGATAGAGCAATATAACAGAGAAAACGATACCAACTTAGATGTGCTGATAAACGGAAGAAGGATGACCAATGTAGGTGTATTCAGAATGTATATAGAAAAGTATTTACAAAATCATTCCGGTATCAATCAGGATATGACCATGTTGGTACGTCAGCAAGCGCCGGGTGAGCACGGCCTTCCTATAGAGATTTATTGTTTTACCAATACCATTAAATGGGCAGAATATGAAAATATCCAATCCGATATCTTTGACCACCTGGTTGCCTCTGTAACCTATTTTGATTTAGTAATTTTCCAATCACCGTCTGGAAAAGATTTTCGGGAGTTGGGTGTGGAAAGAAGGGGTTAAGCAGGGACATAACGACTTGTGTGCCTTTTTAAAAAAGCAATGAGCTTACTGTTAATCCTTTAAAAATGTCGGGGTGTTGAAATAAGATCTTCGGTAATCGTAAATCTTTACCCACCGTACTGTTCCAGTTGGAATCATATTGAACACCACCAATATATAATAGGTATTGCTACACGAATAATGATTTTACGGCTTTGCATAATTTTTTGCAGCATCATCTAAAACCAAAATCCAATCCTGGCCATAGCCGTATTTTGGAGGAGTAAATTTTTTAGTTCCTTTATTAATCACATTATCTAAATCAGTAGTTTTTCCATCGCGTGGGTTATACCAGTATGCATGTAAAATGTTTCCTTTTATTTTATTCAATATAACTGTAAATGGTTTTCCTGCAGAAGTGTAAACGTAAGCGTAATGGTCGCCTCGTGTAGCCTGTATTCTTTCTGCGGAGACATCATTATTTTCTTTTATTAAAGATTGATCAGGCACTCTTTCCAGCATGGGATGCGATTCCATCAGCCGCCTCACAAACTGCATCTGCATGGCCCCAGGAAGATCCATTGCTTCCTGCCAGTAAACATGGGGGCCATTTATTCCTGCCCGCTCCGGAGAATAGAATTGCCAGATGTCATGGCAGCCATAGGTATTGCCAAAAGCTCCGGCAAACAAGTCGAGATAGGCATTTTTTCTTACATCATAAGCGCTGCTGGTGCCAAGGTCTTTTACATTAAAACAAATCGGGTGGTCTTCATAAAGACTTTCCGCATCTATCACAGGCTTAGTGGGTTTAAGATGATATGCAAGTTGGATCTTATCATACACATCGAGATCTCTGCAATGCCCGGTTTGAAACATGTTAAAACTCAGCCACGACTGGTGATGAAACCAGGTAGCCGATCCTGAATCGCATGGCTGAGGATGAAAACTTATTATCGCTTTACCATTGGTAGCGTCCATGATTCCCTCACCCATAGCATTCCAGATGGCAACATCTTCCGCATTTCTGGGATTCCTGTCGCCGCCCACTATCCAGATGATATTCATTTTGTTTTTATAACGGCTTCCTATCCATTGTCCATATATTTTTGCGTTAGCAGTATTAAATATTACGGGTCCTTTGCCCCAGCTATTTTTATAAATTTTATCTCCCCAGGTGGGAAGCAATGCTATATTGAGTTGATATTCATTTGCTTTATCAACTACATAATCTACTTGTTTAAAATAAGCCTCGTTAGGCTTAGTAGGATCATCATCTGTTAATGGTTTATCGCCATTCGCGTTAGGCGTATGCAGACCGTCTAATTCTGCGAGCACTACCGCCTGTATAACAGTAAAGCCTTGCTCCGACCTTCGTTTCAGGTATTTATCGGCTTCTTCCCTGGTAAGCCTGTGAAACAATTCCCACCCGGTATCGCCAAGCCAATAAAAAGGCTCCCCGGCTTTTAAAAGATAACGGTTATTAGCACTGACCGTGAACTGGCCATGCGAAGCCTGAAAAAAAAGAATTAATAAGACAGAAGTGACAACGATTTTCATAAAATTGTTTTTGATAGAAATGTTTTGCCAGAATAAAAGTCTAAGTTAACAGAAATTTATTTTTCTGCTTAAATGAGTAAGCGACTTTCTCAATTTGGAAACTGTTATCCTCTATGAATAATTATTGACTCATCCTGATATTAATTAATGCATCGTCAACCAGTACCTTTTATGCAAACCTCCGATAAAAATTTTATAAACAGATTTCAATGAACACGGTCAGCGGCAAAAACCATCAGAGTAATTTTTTTTCTCTAAAATAACACATTTATCAGACCTTCATTTCCATTATTGATTTCTTATCACAATTTTTTACAAAATGATTTTCAGAAGTACCATGCTTTTA
>JBDTJI010000183.1:0-12039 GCA_039935935.1 Ginsengibacter sp.
GTTATTAATGGAGTGATAGGCAGGTTTTTTTTATTCAAAACGACAAGACTGTGCATCGCGCTGCTGAGGCTTATTGAGACAGGAGGATATTTTAAATTGTCAATAATCTTTTTTATACAACTGACAAAAGCATTCCATATCGCGTCCAGATCTTGTTCTGAATGCCCCGGCTGATCATTTTGTGTAGGGTAAAAAAATTGTGAGTTAGCTATAATGTTTCCTTCATTAGTCATGGCAATAGCTTTAGCACTGCCGGTGCCAATGTCTATTCCTATTATGTATGATAAAGGTTTGCTCTTTGCCATTTTGAACATTTTATTTCAGGCATCAAAAAGACTATCCAAATTATTTCGACAAATCATTAACCCTTATGTTTCTAAATCGAACTACCGATCCGTGACCAAGAAACCCGATATGGCCCGAAGTACGTTTCAATCCGGGATGGTCGAGTTTGTCTAAAGTGCCGTTCTCACGGGCTCCAGTAATATCTCCGTCAAGAATTACAGTACCGTTTAATATTACTTTTATTTTTGGGCCCTTTACAATTACTTCTTCATAATTCCATTCGCCTATGGGTTTTAAAAATCCTCGTTTTGCAGGTACCACCCCATACACAGAACCATGGTATTGATAAACGTGCAGGTTTTTATAAATGTCGGCATCATTATCTAAAATTTGTAACTCCATGCCTTCATAGGCAGCATTACCCTCCAACGGAGCGCGAATACCAAGGCCATTATTGGCCCCCGGACTAAGCATAAATTCAAAACGAAAATTGAAATCGCTGTATTCATCTTTGGTAAATAAGTTTCCGCCTCCCCCTTTATTAGGGCGAATAACCATATCCCCATCTTCCAATACATAACTCTCTGTGGCACCTACCCAGTTATACATATTAGTACCATCAAACAAAACCTTAAACCCTTCTCTCTTTTCTTCATCACTTAGTTTAAAAGCTTCTGTTCTTGGAATTTCACGGATATAAATATCACGGTAAGCAACGTGGGTACCGTGCGCCTGGAGTTCTATTTGTTCTTCAGAGAATATTGGAATACTCTTATCCCAGTAATTTTCCAGGATTACATTATCGGTCACTAACACGCCATTTAAATAAACGGTTACGCGATCTCCTTTCATAATAATATGAAAGCTGTTCCAATCGCCAATGGCATTATCAGCCAGCTTAAGAGGTTTACTGGGATTTTTTTGATTATTATACAAGCCACCGGATCCTACTTCTGCGCCAACGTCTGTCCTGGAAGTATCCCATATCTGCACCTGGGGAGTTCCACGCAAATAGATGCCTGCATCGCCTTCTTTAGTAATTTTCCAGTCAACATACATTTCGAAATCACCATATTTTTTGTCTGTACAAATATTTTCTCCTTTCCCGGTAAAATTCAATATCCCGGCTTCAGCATACCAGCCTTTATACATAATAGAATCAGCTTTCTGTTGTTCTTTGGCTAAAGTTTTTACATCCATTTTAGCACGTTTCACGGGATCGGCTACAAGACCTTTCCATCCTGTAAGATCTTTGCCATTAAACAAAGAAACAAAACCTTTCCCTGCAGGCATTTCTGCCAGGAATTTTCGTATAGCTTCTTTTTCATAATCACTGTCTGCTCCTTTTAAAACGCTCATCGTTTTATTCAATAAACCGCGAACGATATCCCCGCTGTAATTTTTATCAGATAAAGCAATACTCATTACCGCGTGAGAGGCTTCTTGTTGCAAAACAGGATCATCTAAGTATTCTCCGGCAAAAATTAATGCATTAAAAGTTTTGTTTTTCCCCACTTCTTTCAATATAGTTTTCTTTTGACTTGTGCTTTTGGCAATATGCATGGCTTTGCGAAGCATCAACAACTTTTGCACGTCTGTATAAGCCCCTAACTTAATGGAACGCACATATCCATCTAGTGCGCGATCTAAATACTCTCCGTTCGAAGTTTCTCCTATATGATATAAAGCGCTTGCGGCAATACTTCCATTCCACGCTGAAAGCGCATCCAGAGCTGCTTTCTTTGTTGCTGCGTCACCCTTATCAAAACTGCCTGAAACGGCATCAAGTGACTGACGATTCCCGATGCTTGCCAGTATTTTAAAAAACATTGTCTTTTGTGCTTCAGAGGATGTCTTCATTTCCTGTAATACCAGTTGTGAACGCTGCGAAGGTTCTTTAATATCAACTGTCGCTGCAATAATTGCATCCTGAACAGCGCTTATTTCCTCTTGTTGTGATGTTGATTTAAGCAAAGAAAATAACTGAGGTAACTCTTCTTTAGTGGCTATTGTTTTTAAAGCTTGAAAAGAGGCTTTACGTACTTCATCATTATCACTTTTTAAAAAAGGAAAAACAAGACTCGATTTAGCGGTTGCGGCACGGTTGCCCAGAATATTTATTAGTGCAGCTTTGGCAGAGGTTGGTGCGGTGGGTATGGCATCGGCAACACTATTCACTACATTGTCACCACTCATAATATCCAGAGCATTCTTTACTGCTATTATTTCTTCACTGTCACCATCTTTTAAAAGGGACAATAAAGCCTGTAAAGATTTTTCTCCTCCTGTTTTACCTACAGCTGCAATTGCCGCTAAGCGCACCTTAGAATCTTTATCTTGCAAGTATTTCGTAATATCAGCTAATGCAGATTCATCCCTTGCGTTACCCAACATTGTGATGATCTCAGCCTGTATTTCAGGATTTGATTTTTTTAATTTTTTGAGCCACAAGGCCGTAGTAGCAGGATTGATATTTTTCGACGCAATCATCAAAGCAGCAGCACGATATTCAGGATTTTTATCCGAAGAGGCGCTTAACAGCATTTTAGTATTTTTATCTCCCTTGCTTTGGGCAATTAGAGTCAGGGCGGCAATCCGCGTTTGTACCTGGTTATCCTGCTTTGCATTTTTCATTAATGAAGAAGCCAATTTTTCTGTAAGTTTATTATTGCCGTTTTCTAAAAGCCGGTTGAGATATAGTAAGTAGGAATCGGTGGCATTCGTTTCTTCAAATGTAAAATTGCTCTTACCGGCTGCATTGCCTAAGATTTGAGCAGAAGAAACATCACCAATATTAGCCAATGAATATAAAGCCACCTTGGCCAACATTTTATCATTACTGTTTGCAAGTGGTGTTATTAAATTAACAGCATTATGATAACGGCTGTCCCCCAAGGCTTTTATCAAGGACAAACGGGCTTTACCTTGTGAATTTTGTGCCGCAGTCAGCAATGCTTCTTTCGCTGTAGGTGAATTAATTTGTATCAAGGCTCTTGCTGCATGGTCTGATAACTGTCCATCATCATTGAGGTAAGTTTTTAAACAAGAAACCGCATCATCACTTTGGCCAACTATCTGAAGCTGGCTCATAATAAACGCTTTGTTTACCGGATGAGTTACTTTGCTCAACGCCTGACAGTAAGCTCTTTCACTCATTTTCCTCCAATCTTCCCTGCCTGGCTGTGTTACATAATATGAAAAACCACTAATAGCATATTCTGGTTTGGTATTATCTCCTTTACCCGGATCAGAAAGCAGTTCTGCGATTCCGGAAAGTCCGTTTTCTGCCATAGCGGCTATCTCTTTCATGTCGTCGCTGAGATGCGCAGAATCTTTCGCAGGCATTTGTGCCAATAAATCGGCAATCTTTGTAGAAAGTGTTCGCTGATCTTTATTTTGCGCCATAGTCAATGTTCCCCACATGGCAAAGATCAGAACGGTAAAAAGTATTTTCTTCATAATTATAAACTTGACTGGGTTGATTCGTTTATTGGTTAATTGGGTTATTAGTTGATTAGGTTTGTTGGGTTAATAAGTTAACGGGTTATTGAGTTATTGGGTTTATTGTTAAAAGGAGGTAAACTGAACAAGACGCTAATCTTAATTCATTCCCCATCCCTCAACCCTTAAATGCTCCACGGCTCTCTCAAAGGAGGAAACAGCAAACGATTAGCGCCTTCATCTCCAATGAACTCTTGTTTTTCAGGATCGAATTTCAATGACCTTCCTAATTTCAAAGCTACTAATCCCATGTTCACAATGGTACATGAGCGGTATCCGTTTTGTTCATTCAAGGCAAACTTCTCACGATTTTTTACAGCCTGAATAAAATCAGTTACCTGGGGCTCCGGGTCGGGGAAAGCGGCAAGTTTCTTTTCCAGGTCGGGAATGTCGGACCGGAAACCCTGGAATAATTTTCCTTTAGGACCTTCTATATACGGTACGTCCACAGTGCCCTCACCATCTAATATGATTTTACAACCATCTGCATAGGTATATTCAATTTTCCGCCAGGTTCCTACTGCATCCGGATGTTGTTGAGGTGCATCTATCTCCACAGATATTGGACTTGTATTATCTTTCCCGAGAAAATATTGTACAGGATCAATATAATGCTGTCCCATATCACTTAATCCTCCTCCATCATAATCCCAATAGCCCCTGAAAGTCTGGTGGACGCGATGAGGATTATAAGGCTTGTACTGTGCAGGACCTAGCCAGAAATTATAATCCAGTTCTGGGGGAACAGGCATAGGATCAAGATTTGTTTTACCCACCCAATAAAATTTCCAGTCGAAACCGGTAAGCTTTCCGACAGTAACCTTCAGCGGCCATCCCAGCAATCCACTCTCCACTAATTTTTTTATCGGTTTTACCGTTGTCCCCATTCCATAAAAAATATCCTCGAAGCGGAACCAGGTGTTCAGACGAAAAATCCGTCCATGCTGCTGTACCGCTTCTACCAGTCTTTTTCCTTCACCTATTGTGTGAGTCATCGGTTTTTCACACCAGATATCCTTGCCTGCCCGCGCAGCGTCAGCTGCGATGATCCCGTGCCAATGAGGCGGTGTTGCAATATGTACTATATCCACTTCGGGTAACTGAATGAGTTCACGATAATCTGTAAATTTTTTCAGTCCTTTATCATTATGCAGTATTGCAGATGCTTCACTCAGGTGTTTACGATCTACATCGCAAATGGCAACAACCCGGGTGCCGGCGTAAGCAAAATGATTTCGGCCCATTCCGCCCACACCTACTACCGCTTTTGTAAGCATATCACTAGGAGGAATAAAACCTTTACCACCTAAAACAAAACGTGGAACTATGGTAAAAGCAGTAGCTGCAAGCGCTGAATTTTTAATAAAACCGCGCCTTGTTGTAGTGTTTTTTTTCATCTTCTTTTATAAACCGATGTTTGATTGATTATAAAATTATAAGCAGTTGAATAGAGGCAAAATAGTAAATTTTCAGGAAAAACAATTAAATAAAAAACAGGCCTGTTGACTTTCGAAGCCAAAGGCAACATAATTTTAATATGGTAAGATGCATTGAAAGGATCTAAAATTAATATCCCCTTATATTTTTTCCTTCCATATAATTTAAAAATGCCTTATTCACCACCTTGTTGCCTCCCGGCGTGGGGTAGTTGCCAGTGAAATACCAATCGCCTAAATTAGTCGGACAACTTTCGTGCAAGTCTTCTATGGTTTGATAAATTATTTCTACCGGAACCAAAATCTCGGGAGGTGTTATCAATTGCGCAATTTTTTGATCAATTTCTTCTAAAGAAAAAGGTTTATAAATTTCTCTCACCAAATTTTGAGTATGCAATTGATTGTTTCTTTTCAGCTCCTTAATTCTATTTACAAGGCAATCCAATGTTGACACCATGCCTCTTTCTTTTATTAATTCCATGGCGGCTTTGAAGGCTACGAACTCTCCTAACTTACTCATATCAATTCCATAACAATCGGGATATCTGATCTGCGGAGCTGACGACACAACTATGATTTTTTTTGGCTCAAGCCGTGAAAGCATCCTGATAATACTTTCACGTAAGGTAGTGCCGCGCACAATAGAGTCATCAATTACTACAAGGGTGTCTATCCCTTTCCTCACTGTTCCATAAGTAATGTCGTAAACATGCTGTACCATTTCATTACGGCTATTGTCTTCTGTAATGAATGTGCGAAGTTTCACATCTTTAATTGCAATCTTTTCCATGCGCACCTTCCGGTTTACCATCTGGGAAAGCTTTTCTTCATCGAAACCTTCGGTGGCTGTAGCAGGGTCCTTGCTCCAGTTTAGTATTCTTTCTATTTTAATTTTATTGAGGTAGTCTTCAGCTCCTTTTATAAGACCATAAAAAGCTATTTCGGCAGTATTGGGAATAAAAGAAAAAATAGTATTCTTCAGGTCATAGTCTATTGCTTTTAATACTCTCTCACTCAGATGATATCCTAATGCGATACGTTCTCTATAAATCTTTTCATCGCTTCCTCTTGAAAAATAAATCCGTTCAAAGCTACACGCCTTCCGTTCCTTTGGTTCCAATATTTGAGCGATTGAAAACTGGCCTGCAGGATTTACAATCAAGGCACTGCCGGGCATTAATTCTTTTACCTGATTTTCTGCGACATTAAAAGCTGTGCGTATTGCAGCGCGCTCGCTGGCAGCTACTATTACTTCTTCATCTATATAATAATAACACGGTCTTATACCATGAGCATCTCTTACCACAAAACCGGATCCATTACCCGTAAGCCCTCCAAAAGTGAAGCCACCGTCAAAAAATGGTACTGATTTTTTTAAAACATCTTCTATGTCCGGTTCCTCGGGTGAAGTTTCGTCTGCTTTAATTAAAAAATGTTGAATAACATCGATCATAGCGCCAAGGTCACTTTCACGATCCTGTTCATCCCGCGGACTATTAATTATGGCATAGAGCTCATCTTTATTAATCAGGTTAAAATTGCCTGCCATAGCAAGGTTCCTGGCTGGTATCGTATTCCTTTTAATAAAAGGATGGCAAAATTCAACATTATTTTTTCCTTGCGTACCGTATCTTAAGTGACCGAGAAGTAGTTCTCCGAGAAAGTCTATATGGCCTTTCATCAGGCCCGGATGTTGTTCTATATCAGGTTGGTCTTTTTTAATTTCATCTACCTGGTTTCCGATTTGTGAAAAGATGTCTGCAATCGCCTGATTTGCTGTGCTTCGCATCCTGTTTAAAAATGGATAACCAGGTTCTGTGTTTAATTTTACAGCGGAAATACCTGCACCATCCTGTCCGCGATTGTGCTGCTTTTCCATTAGAAGATATAGCTTATTTAAGCCATATAGTACCGTACCATGTTTCTGCCGGTAATATGAAAAAGGCTTTCTCAATCTGATGAAAGCAAGGCCGCATTCATGTTTTAACTCATCACTCATATTGGGAAAACGCAAATTTACTGATTATCTAACGTTTTGCTATTTTGGATTTGTTTTCCTAATGTTATTATTTGGTTGCTAATACAGTAACTTTTAGGACTTCCGGGCATTATAAATAGTCCTTAGTTTGTGACAAGATACTATAAAATGAAATTTTTTTGTAACAAGATGATTTTTTGTCCTTAATTTCATACTTTGTATAAAAAATTAAACTTATGGCACGACCCGTTAGAAACAATGAAGTTGCAGGTAAACTAAATACTTTGAAGGATCAATTAGCTGAGTATAAAGCCGAATTGAAGACTGTACACCCTACCTTTAAAATATCTAAGAATGGAAAACGTCTGTCTAATATTAATGCTACTATTGACAGATTAGAAAGAGAAATCGATATTCTTAAAAAAAGACAAGTGTAACTTTAATCAGTTATTTTATCTATCTATAATAAACTTGTCAGCATCACGCCAGAAGGGAAATTGTGTTCTCGATTCTATAATTTTTTCTCGTAGTAAAGTGCAGGTATAAATATCTTCATCGGTATTTTTGGAATAAATAATTCCTCCCAAAGGGTCAATAATAGAGCTTTGCCCGTCATAAAATATTTTATTACCATCCACGCCCGTGCGGTTTAGGCCAACTACAAAACATTGATTTTCTATAGCCCTTGCTCGTAATAAGGTATTCCACGCTATGCTTCGTTTTTCAGGCCAGTTGGCTACATTTATGAGTATCTCATATTTATCCTCTATGCCGCCCGTAGTTTGACGCGACCATACCGGAAAGCGCAAATCATAACAAATTTGAAGATTGATTTTCCATCCTTTCACGGAAGCAATTAATTTCTTATCTCCAGCTGTGTAATGTTCATGTTCATTGCCGTAGGCGAATAGATGCCTTTTGTCATAAAATCCATAATCACCATTTGGCAACATCCATATAAGCCTGTTATAATATTGGCCTTTCTGTTCAATTATAATACTTCCGGTTAATATTATTTTCTTTGCTGATGCGACTCGTCGCATCCAGTCAATTGTCTCTCCATCCATCTTTTCCCCAAGTAATTCAGGCTTCATGCTAAACCCAGTGGTAAACATTTCCGGAAGAATAACGACTTCTGTTTTTTCTTTAATACTTTCAATTTTATGTTGAAGCATTTGCATATTGGCTTTTTTATTTTCCCAAAAAAGATCGGTTTGTATTAAAGTAAATGTGAGAGACGACATATTAAATAATTAGACTATAAAACTACTACTTTATCAATTGAAGCTGAGTATGAGCCATGAGAATTGCAAAAACTGTTTTGGAATTTTCACAGTTCCGTGCATCGTCTATCAAGACAGTTTTATGTTGTTCTCATGGAATGGATAGTATCAAAAAAACCCCATAGGTATTATCTATGAGGTTTACTATAAGTACGTTTAATTCTATTTTCCATTACTTACGCTGGCCCTCAGCATCCAGGCCATCTTCTCGTGTTCTTTCATAATTCCTGTAATGAAATCAGCACTTCCTGCGTCATCATATTTTTCATCAAAATCATCAATCAGTGTACGCATTTTTCTAATTAATGATTCATGATCTGAAGCCAACTCTGCAATAGTGCCTTCTGAAATGGCACCTGTTGCCGGATATTCTTTTAATGAGCTATTTACCAGAAACTCCTTCATACTGCCTGTTGCAAAATGACCTATTTTCCTGATTCGCTCCGCAACCGCATCAATAATTACTTGTAATTGATTATACTGCTCATCGAGGAATAAATGCAACGCGTGAAAATCTCTCCCTTCTATGTTCCAATGAAATTTTAATGTTTTTGTGTAAAGCACAAATTCGTCTGCCAACACCTGGTTCAAGTTATCTGCAACTTTTTTACTATTTGCGTTGGATATACCTGTATTCAAAACATCGCCTGTAGCCTTTGTTTTTTTTGCCATAATAATTTTAATTTTTATTTATTGAATATTTGTTATTTATTATTTACAATATGAGTGCCAACAAAATTTAAATCTTTTAAAAAAAAATGAAATCATTTTATCAAACAACAATTATCCTTTTGCCGATGCTGGCCCGTTCTTGTGGGGCGAAAATTGCAAACTATCCTTTCTTTAACTCCCCAATAATAATTGAATTTCTATCACGTTTGTTATGTTAAGAAATTCCTAATCGCCTTTAGAGCATTAAACCTTGGCGAGAATTTATATTCTGTGATATGAATGTGACAAAAAATAAACACCATTTAAAAATTAAATCATGAAAAATTTATTATTTATCCTTTTTATTCTAATAGGTTTTAGCGCTTGTAACAACAATTCTCACAAATCAAATAGTGAGGAACGCAACATTCAGTTATTGACAGACTCCACAGCCTATCATAATGATTTACTCTCTGATACAAGTATTACGATGAATTCTGAACAAATTGAAGAGAAATATCCTGGTAATGCAAAAATCCCAACAGCGTCTTCAAAACAAAAAAATAGTGCAGCACCGATTACTTTACCTAATACTGCGGTGCGCGATACAAAACCAATTCCTGCACCGGTAGCAACCAGTCATGATTCAGATCTCAATAACTCGGGCACAGCCAATACTGGTACTGTAGATAAGTCAGATGGTCCTATTTCAACCTCTACGCCTCAAGCCGAACAGAAAAAAGGTTGGAATAAAGCTACCCAAGGAGCCGTAATTGGGGGAGCCGCAGGAGCCGTAGGTGGTGCAATCATTAGTAAAAAGAAAGGAGTTGGCGCTGTGGTAGGTGGAATAGTGGGGGCGGCAGGCGGATATATTATTGGCAACAAAAAAGATAAGAAAGAAAAGCAATCTGAAGATAAATAAGTTGATGCTACTGGCTTATTGCAAATCTTCCGGGATGTATCCCGGAAGATTTTTTTTGCATTTAATGCGACAAATAATTTACGATTTTATCATTTTCTATACCAGTGGCCAACATAGAAAAGTTCTGATCATTATTAGCTAACTTACTTATTTCAGTGGCTCCTGATGACAAAATAGAGGCATCAGCATTGTAAATTAGTAAATGCTTATCTGCATTTAATGCCAGTGCTGTTTTTAGCCCGCCCACTCTCATTATGCCGGGTATTTCCACTTTCAACATTTCCTTATCTGTGCCGGGATTAAAATGGTTGCCATCAAGCAGGTATTTGTTCACATCTTTTGACACGGTTGCTAATAATAAGGCAGTAATCCCGGTATTGCCTGTAGAATAGAGATTGATATTGTGCGAGAGATTTCCGGTTGATTTAATAAAACGAATGATATTTATCAGGTCCTGTATCTGTTCCTGTCGGTCTGTTAAATTATAAACAGTAAAAACTTTATCTTTTTCATCTCTTAGCGTCTTTGTTGAATCCTGTAGCACATGCTCACCCTGTTTGAACAAATCAGCCGCTAGTACATTACAATTTTGTTTGAGCAGTTTTTTAACGATGTCGTTGGGAGTGCTCTTGTCTGATTCAACCCAATGTCTTTTTCCGTCATCAGCTGTTATGATGACTGTAGATTTTGCATCCGAAAGAGGGCGGTACAGTACACAGGGTATCCAATTGTTTTTATCCTTTGTTGTAATCAAAAAACGGGTAGCGGTAAACCCTTCACCCTTAGCACTTCCCATTATCTTACATTCAATTGTTTCCGGTTCTTTAAAATCCGTCAAATGGCGGAAAGCGGTGCCGTATAAAAAATTAAAAGTGTCCAGGCTTTGACGATCCTTTGGCCAGTATTGAGCCAATTGTTTCGAGTAAATATTTTTCAGTAATGTTTTTAATCCGTCTTCATCTAAGTTATTGGGAACATCATGGTATTCAGTAGCAGGCAAATCTTTAAAAGTTTTTGTTCTAACAGAACTCAATTGATTCATAAAAGCCAATAAAAGATGGGCACTGTCAACTATAAAAGGTTTCTCTCTAAAATGAATTGCATTGCTATCAAGCAGCAACCATTTCCCAAAAAATTCATAAGTTGCTTCCCTGCTGGATTTATTAAAGTTGTGTTCATAATCGAAATGCTCATTTTTTAATTTATCCGCTGCATTGTAAAGGCTATAGATGGATTTGACCATCGGCATTATTGTATTCCTGGTATTAAACGTCCAGTCGTATGTGTCAGAAATAAGCAAAAGTGGTTTTGGTGCTGCCATAGCACTGAATTCAACATTAAAGGTATTGATTCTTAATCCTGGCGCACCTTCACATAAGTCCCCACCCTGCATGTTATTGCTAACCATATTTACCGGTGCTGAAGCCTGAAAACGGTCATCTACTGCTGTTAAAAGAAAAGTCTGTGTTCCGCCACCGGAGGCACCGGTTATACCGACTCTTTGGGCATCTATATCAGGAAGGCTTAAAAGAAAATCTAGTGCACGAATACTATTTCTCAATTGTAACCCTAATAAATTAATACTATATAACCGGGAAATACTATCGTTTGCAAAAGCATGGGATACCTGTCTGGTATCATTATAACCGACCATGTCATAACTGAAAACTACATATCCCTGCATGGCGAAATTGATACAGCGACCAGGTATAGAGTTTATGCTGTCATTATTAAAACGGCCAAAAGCAAAATGCCCGTGTGGGGTTAAAATAACTGGAAAAGGTCCCTTTCCTTTGGGCTCGTACAAATCGCCGACCAGAAAATAGCCGGGATACGTTTCAATAGATACGGTTTGCACTGAGTAATTATCATGTTCTATTTTTTGATAATAGTGAGGATTCAGGGGATTCCCTGATGGCATAGGCCACAGCCCCGCAGCAACTAAAATTTGTGTTTTGAGAAATTCTTTTCTTTTTTCCCAAT
>JBDTJI010000184.1:0-22686 GCA_039935935.1 Ginsengibacter sp.
GAAACTATGTACGACATTGCGCAACGAAATGGAGTTATTTTGCAAAATATTTATAGTTATAATCAACTTACACCTGGTGATTATCCGGGCAAAGGTGCCCGGGTGTTTTTGAGGCCAGGATTATTCAGTGAATCGACTAGCACTGCTATAAACACCCAAACTGCAAGTCTCAAAATGTCAATCCATGAAGTGCTGCCAAAAGAGAATTTATATACCATTTCAAGAAAATACGGAGTTTCAGTAGATCAGTTGAAAAGCTTGAATAGTCTCAGCACAGACAATTTACAAATCGGCCAGCAGCTCATTATTTCAAAGTAATTTATGTCTCATATTAAAGTGCATGACAAGGAATTTATGCCATATATTTTATCCGAAGATATTGACAAACAGGTACGACGACTAGCGGCGGAAATTAACAGGGACTATGCAGGCAAAAAACCTTTGTTCATTGCTATTTTAAATGGTGCATTTATTTTTGCTGCTGATCTTTTTAAGTACCTTCAAATGGAGGCAGAGATTTGTTTTATAAAGTTAGCTTCTTATAAAGGTGTCAAATCTACAGGAAAAGTAATCACTGCTATCGGGCTTGATACGGAACTATATGGACGGGATGTAATTATTATTGAAGACATTGTAGATACAGGCAAAACACTAACACAGTTTTTGCCACAACTGGAGCATCAGAATCCTTCTTCATTAAAAATAGTTTCGTTGTTACACAAACCTTCGGCGTCCATCTTTCCTATCCGGATTGATTATTTAGGTTTTACTATTCCTGATAAATTTGTAATAGGTTATGGACTGGATTATGATGGACTTGGAAGAAATATAAAAGAGATTTATCAACAGGTGTAATAGTTAAAATCTCAAAGAAGTTTTTATCTTACCAAAATATTTTTCTTGAAGAAGCTATTCATTATATTTTCTGCTTTATTTCTGGTAAGCCATACCAATGCCCAGTATTACATCAAGGGCGATGTGACCGACGAAAAAAAACAACCCTTACAAAATGTAAAGATTTACATGCCTTCTGCCAACACCCTATATTCCAGTGGCGTTTCCGGCGGCTTTGGAATTCCTACCCCTAACAAATATGATTCCTTAAATTTCAGCCTTGATGGTTATATCTCCCAAACCATAACATTTAAAACCAATGAATACCTGCACATAGTTTTACAAAAAATAGATGCAGGTTCCCGTGCTAATAAACAAAAGTTAGTTTCTCTTACCACGGGCACCGAAGGAAGTGTAGTCCCCATTGCTTATTACAAAGATGAGAGCTACAGTAGCCTGGCTGAAAATGATTTTATTAAAACTACCAACGAACACAGCACCCAGTTTTCGATGAGAATTGATAAGGCTTCTTATAGTAATATACGCAGATTCATCAATCAAAATTCAAAAGTGCCACCTGATGCAGTGCGAATTGATGAAATGCTAAACTATTTTAATTTCAATTATAAAAAGCCTGAAGGAAACGACGTTTTCAGGATTGAATCCCAATTATCAGATTGCCCATGGGACAAAGATCACCGGCTGTTATTTTTGAATCTTTCAGGCCGGAAGTTGAATCTCGACCATGTCCCGTCTTCCAACCTGGTATTCCTTATTGATGTATCAGGTAGTATGGATTTACCCAACAGGTTACCTCTTTTAAAAGAAGCTTTTCAGTTATTGATCAAAAATCTGCGGGAACAGGATACTGTTTCTATCGTAACCTACGGAGGTTCTGTGGGTATATGGATGCAGCCAACAAGTGGAGAAGAGAAAGAAAAAATTTCAAAAGCTATTGAAGAGCTCACTGCTTCAGGTGACACGCCCGGTGAGGCAGCTATAAGAACAGCTTATAAATTAGCCAAGAATACTTTTATACAGGGAGGTAATAATCGAATCATACTTGCTACTGACGGCGATTTTAATATAGGCCAAAGAAATGAAAAAGATCTTGCAGAATTGATAGCGAAAGAGAAACAGTCCGGAGTTTCGCTTACCTGCCTGGGTGTGGGTATGGGAAATTATAAGGATTCAAAAATAGAAGTACTTGCAAAAAAAGGGAATGGGAATTTCGCTTACATTGATGATGTGAGAGAAGCAGAAAAGGTATTGGTAACAGAGTTTACTCAAACCATGTATTCCATTGCCAGCAATGTTTATGTCAATGTAAAATTTAATCCCTCATTTTCCAGTGCTTACAGGTTAATAGGTTATGATAATAAAAAAAGTGTCATTGAAGAAAAAGGCACAGAGCTTGAGGGCGGCGAAATAGGCTCCGGGTCAGGGAATACCATCATATTTGAGATTATACCTTCCCGTATGGACTCGCTACCGGATGAAACGGTTAGTATTGCTGATATAACCCTTCACTATAATCTGCCGAATGATACAATGGAAAATATTATGAAACATACCTGTGTACAGAATTACAAAACTTTTAAAGATATCAATAAGGATCTTCAATTTGCAACTTCTGTTGCCATGTTTGGCCTCAAATTAAGAGAATCAAAATATTTTCCTTCTGGAATAGACTGGGATATAATTAAAAACATTGCGGTACAATCATTAAGCCCGGATAATTTTCTTGAAACTGAATTTGTAGTCCTGGTAGATAAATGCAAGGAAATCTATTCTGAGAAGAAAAAACGGAGACACGGGAACAGGCGATAATTAGATTCTGACTGCAACCAATGGTTTTATTAAATAATTCATATCAAGTCTTTTCTTTTATTGAAATTAATAATAATTTACAATGCTAGTTCATGAAAATTAATTTCATGGTTCAGCGTTTGTTATTTTTAACCGGATAATTATATTGACCGATAACGTTCTCGGTGATTTTTTGAATGCTCTTCTTTAAGTTCAGTAAGTTTGGTCATATTATAAACTCAAACAATTGTGATTCATTAATGAAATAATTAAATTAAAGAAGAGTATGTTCTCAAAAATTAAATTATATAGCACCATTCTTCCATTACTGCTTTTAACAGCATTTGCACCTGCACCGCCAAAAGACATAACGGTCTTTTTGATTGGCAATGGAAATATGGCGGAATACCCTCTCACATCCGGTGAACGCGGATGGGCACAAATGTTACCCATGTATTTCGGACTGAATGTTCATTTTAATAATTATGCGATCAAAGAAAAAAGCGCTGAAGATTTTTTTAATGAAGGAAATTGGAATACGGTACTCAATCATTTAAATGAGGGAGATTATGTATTCATTGGATATGCAGGTAATAGTAAAGCAATCGCTCGTTTTGTTGCAGATATCAATCAAAAGAAAGCCGTTCCTGTCTTTTTTTCTCCTGTGACAAATAACAGCAATAATGATGATTTTATTCGTGCACTTTCTGCTAAGGAAGGCATTATCTATATCGATTTGGAAAAACTATCAAAAAGTATTCTTGGAAAAAACAAGCAAAACAGAAAGGATGATTTGACTATAAATGAAGCTGCCAAAATAGCCCGGTTAGCTGCTAAGGAAATCAGGGAGAAAATTCCTCAACTTGTACAGGCCAAAGTGCAACCTACAAAAGCCAATGTTACGCCTCCCCCCCCGTTTGGCAACGAAACAGCTGATATAATTGTAACGAATTTAAAACATAAAGCAGCGTTGGATTTTGATTTAAGGCAATTACCTGTAACTAAAAATGCATGGGAGTCTCATAGAAAAAAATTAAGAGAAGAACTTCTAAAGGCTTCCGGAACAGTGATCAATCATTCGCTTCCATTAGACATTCACGAAACCGGCAGTATTCAGATGGATGGCTATACCATCAAAAAAATATTTTTTCAAACCAGGCCAGGAGTGTACGCTACAGCTGATTTATATGTACCGGATGGCAAAGGTGTTTTTCCCGCTATCATTAGTATGCATGGACAGTGGCTTTACGCTAAAGCAGGAGAAATGGCTCAACCGCGTGCGCATGAATTAGCGTTGAATGGCTACGTATGTTTAAGTATTGATGCATGGGGCGCCGGTGAACGAACCACCGTTCATGGTTTAGATGAATATCATGGATCTAATCTCGGCGCGTCTTTAATGAATATTGGTGAATCCTTGCTGGGAAATCAATTGTCTGATAATATAAGAGGTGTTGATTTATTATGTTCATTGCCTTACGTTGATAAAAATAACATTGGAGCAACCGGTGCCAGCGGCGGAGGTAATCAAACTATGTGGCTTTCCGCTTTGGATGAAAGAATAAAAGCCTCAATGCCCGTAGTAAGCGTTGGCACTTTTCAATCTTACATTATGGGGTCTAACTGTGTATGTGAACTGATGCCGGAAGGACTGACGTTCACTGAAGAATCCGGCATTATAGCGCTGGTGGCACCACGATCCATTAAAATATGCAATGGGCTTAAAGATATGAGCCCCACATTTGCTCCTGCAGAAATGATAAGAAGCTATACCAATGCCAAACCAATTTTTGCTTTATACCATACAGAGAATAACCTTCAATATCAACTTTTCAATACTCCTCATGGCTATTGGCCTGAGATGAGGCAGGCTATGCTTGGTTGGTTTGATCTTAAACTAAAAGGCAAAGGAAATGGAGATCTCAAAAAAGAAGTGCCCTTCCAACTGTTGACAAATGAGCAATTGATGGTGTTCCCAAAAGGTGAAAGAAGTTCTTTAGTAGCAACTACCGTAGGCTATTGTAGTCAAAAAGGTGAAGCACTTAACAAAGTACTCTACAAGAATAAAAACATCAATACAAATCAAAAGCTAAAAGAACTCAGTGATTTGCTTTTACTACCGGCAAAACTGGCTGCAATTAAACACGTGCAGGAATATGACAAAGACAAGGACAAGGGTTGGCAACGCATCGTCATAGAGGCTAACAACAATCATCTCATTCCTTTAAAATATTTCTCTTCGTCCAAAAACAATGTGCCAACGGCCATTATTTGTTCTGACAGTAGTAAAGATGGAAGCAATCAACAAGTAATTGAGAATTACGTCAATAAAGGATATAATGTGGCTGTCGCCGACATTTGGGGAACGGGAGAAGGAGCATCGGCACAAGCGAAAGCAATAGATGGAAGCCTGCCCAAATTTCATACGCTGGCACGGGCGGAGCTGTGGTTGGGAACTACTATAATGGCAGAATGGATAAGTGATATTAATAATGTTATTCAATATATAAAAACGAATAAGAAGCCTTCTTCTATAATCATAGATGCGGAAAAAGAAATTGCCATTGCGGCATTAATGCAATCTGCATTGAACAACAATGTAGATACCTGCATATTAAGAACCTGCCCTGTCAGTTATACGTTGGACAAAAGAGAAGGTATAGACTTTTTTAATATGGCCATTCATATACCGGGTATTTTAAAATGGGGAGATGTTTCTTTAATGGCAGGTCTTAATAAACGTGCTGAAGTGATTTTTGAAAATCCCGTTTCTATTACAGGTGAAAAAATAATAGGAGAGCAATTATCAACTTTTAAAGATCGATTTTCATTAATGGGAACGGCATGCAAAAGTGATAAAAAAATTGTTTTTAAATAGATCACGACAAGCTTTCGTAAGTAAAAAATATAAATAAATAGAACCGTTAGTAAAAATTAAATTAAAATAATATGAAAATTAACATCCAGCAGGATTCCGAAAATTTAGGAATCGAAGCAGGCAAGATTGCAGCTATACTTATTCGTGAAGCAATTAAAGAAAATGGTGAGGCTAATGTCATTCTTGCAACAGGATCAAGTCAATTTGAAACATTGAAACAATTGATCATTGAGAAAGAGATAGAGTGGGATAAAGTAACCATGTTTCATTTAGATGAATACATCGGCTTGCCATTGTCGCACAAAGCGAGTTTCAGAAAATATTTGCAGGAAAGATTTTTAGATAAAGTGCCCGCTCTTAAAAAAGTAAATTTTATTGACGGGGAATCTAATCCCCAAGAGGAATGCAACCGGCTTGGAGAACTGATTAAGAACAGTCCTATAGATGTTGCCCTGGTTGGTATTGGTGAAAATGGACACCTGGCTTTTAACGATCCTCCGGCAGATTTTGATACTGACAGTCCATATATTATTGCTGATTTAAACCACGCATGCAGGCAGCAGCAGGTAAATGAAGATTGGTTTGAATCAGTAGATAAAGTTCCAGAGCAGGCTATCAGTATGTCTGTAAAGCAAATTATGTTATCTAAACATATCGTCTGTTCTGTACCGGGATTAAGAAAGGCACAAGCTGTAAAAGAGTGCCTGGAAGGAGAAATAAGTAATCTTCATCCTGCAAGCATTTTGCAAAATCATCCTGATTGCTATCTATACATAGAAAAAGCATCAGCTTCTTTATTACAAAATATCGAGGATTACGATACTGTAGAAAGTTAAGTCTTCGACATTCTATCCCATCCGTCAGACGTAGAGTAGATTTCAAAGAACCTGCAAAAATAACATTCAGATTGCTGTAAGGTAGGCGGACCCTATCGTAGGTAAGAGTCAAATCGGGGCGCCCGTGTGACATCAACTGTATGTTGAATGGTCATTCAATTTACATTGCCGAAAACGATTCATCGGTTGTAGTCGTCGGCGCCAATCCCGATGCGTTTACCTATTGGAAAACGGATTACCGATATTTGGATAACACTTATTAAAAGAATTCCTGTTACCCATTTGTATATGGACGATTTAACTATTCATCTGTGGTAGATAAAATGACAGGATGAATTATGACATACATACTGGCCAGTTGCTCGGCCTGGCCGGAAAAATACTCGCGTTTCTCGCTTCACTCATCGCAGCATCATTACCCATAACAGGTTTCTACATCTGGTGGGGAAGAAAGAAAAAGAAACACAAGATGAAATTATCGGAAAGAAAATTACATCCGTCACTCCAATTGCAGGAAGATTAATGGTCAACATTTGATACTGCCGGTAGTATTTTATTTAACCCTTGCACAATTTTCGGTCACCTATATCAAGAGAAGAATACCTTAATCTATGTTATCATAAAATCAAATTAAACTACCTATGAAAATTTTTCAGGAATACATTCAACTTAAAGAAAGAAAAAGAGGCTTTCACCTCATCACTTCTGAGATAATTAATTCTTCCCCATTCATCCATGAAATCACAACGGGGATCTGTCAGGTTTTCATTCAGCATACATCGGCCTCTTTAACGATCAATGAAAATGCAGATTCAACTGTAAGGCGCGATTTTGAATACTTCTTTAATAAATCAGTGCCCGAGAACGACAAAAATTATATTCATAATTACGAGGGCGCTGATGATATGCCTGCACATCTTAAAGCTTCACTGCTTGGCAGTTCTGTGATGATACCCATACATAATGGAGAATTAGCACTGGGTACGTGGCAGGGAATTTATTTGTGTGAACATCGCAATCATGGAGGATCCAGAAGTATAATGATTACGGCCTGGGGTGAATAATCTAAAGAACTTATTTTGAAATAAATTATGCAACGTGTCACTTAGCTCGGTAGTTTATTGTATTTTCAGACCTTTAATTATTGGTAGACTAACCATATCATAAAAAAGAACTTTTTAAATGGATATAAAAGCACTTCCGGGTAAAGAACGTTTCCTTTATTTTTTAAACCAGATAAAAGCTATTTTAAACAAGGCTGAAGATTCGGATAACCCGGCCCTGGTGGTTTATAAAGAAAACATGCGAACTCCTTTTTTTATGCTGGAGGCTTTGACAAGGCTTTATAAGAAAATTCAGAATAAGAAAAAGTTCAAAAAGCTCAACAAATGTTTTAAAGAAATGGAAGATTTGCTGGGTGCAATAGATTTTTATGACGGCTTTGTTAAGGAATTTGTAACTAAGCAAAACATACCTGAGCTGATTACCGATTATTTTCAAAAGAAAATGGATGATAATCTGAGAGAGTTGAATCACCATTTGAAAAAAGAAGGTTGGCTTGGGAAAGATCATAAAAGACTTGCAAAAATTATTAAAAAGTTAGATAAGGTCAATTGGCTTGAAGAAGAAGATGACACCATCGAAATATCGCATGTTTACAATGAGTATATTGAAAAGATCAGTCAGAATTACAAACCTGGCAATCTTAAATTTAAAGATTTGGAAGCAGATGTTCACGAACTAAGACGCGATCTAAGATGGCTGAGCATCTATCCGCAGGCATTGCTGGGTTTAATGCAATTTAAAGAAGATAACGAGCCACAGGATTTTATGAAAAAGTACTTCACTCATGAAATTGTTAACTCCACTTACAACGTAATGCCTGATGGCAGTAGATTACAGAAACATATCCTGCTAGATAAAAACTATTTTTACTCCCTAAGCTGGATGATTGACGCATTGGGGAAATTAAAAGATCGCGGACTTACTGTAATGGCTATAGAAGAAGCCTTGGGTGTTGTTTATCATATATCTCATGGCAAAAAGCAATTGGTTTATTCAATTTGTGGCGAGTCACAGATGAAACTTCCTGAAATTCTTATCCAATCTCAGAAGATTGCTAAAACTTTTTTTGAAGAAAACATTTTGAAAAATTTACTTATAAAACATAAAATATGATCGGTACTCTAATAACCATAGCCATTGCCATAGTTGCCGTTTTAGGAGCATTACTTTATAAAATTGTATTTAAGGCACGAAACTCCGAACATGATGATGAAAGAAATAAAGGAATAAGGGGATAGATTTTTCCTCTGGCACAATATCCCTGGCCGTTACAACATCACAAAAAAAACAGGTTGCAACTTCCAAAGCGCGTCGTTTACTACAGGTATTGTAATTATTCAAGTCCTGAAAGTAGCGACTAAAAATAGTGCGTTTAAAACTTTTTACCCGGATTTTATTGTTGTATTGATACCGATCTAAGGATAGCAATTACGTTTGCGTTGTCAATGGAATTAAATAGCCCTGATATTTTTTGTTTGACCTTCATATTTCTGACTGCCTGCTCTGATCCATTATTACCGGGAGGCAAATTGGCCTGCAATAAAAAATACAGAATACAATCTTTCTTTGCTAACAGCGATTTCTGTAGTGATTTGAATTATGAATAATCATCCGATATAGAGTAACCCAGTGATTGTTCTAATTTTTTAAATAAAATCTGACGCTTCAATCCTCATTAATTATAATACCACCAGGGGAAAAGCTGATTTGGTCATTCATGATTTATACTTCAATACCCCTACTTAATCTTATTAATTAAATAGCTTTCCATGACCTCCAAATTGAGCCGTAATTTTACCAAATTTATAGGTTGGAATTTACCCTGTTGAGGAGTGCCTGAATATAAAAGAGTATAGATATTATCTCCTTCAGGTATTAAACACAGCGGAGTTCGTATATTTTTCCACCACCTCTTTACTTTTTCTTCAATAGGGATATATTCGGCTGGAGTCCAATGGATCCCATCTTTGGAAATAGTATATGCAATCTTATTTGGGAAGTGGAATCCATTATAGTTTTCAGGACCACTATCAAAAATCGCAATATACAACCCATTTGGCAATTGACTTACGATAGGATTTTCAACAAAATTTGAGCTTATTTCAGTAATCGGATTTATGATGGTGTCCATTCTTTCCCAGGGACCAAATAATTTATCGGCAGAAGCAAGCCCTACATACCATTTGCCAAAATGTCCTTTAACTGGATAATCGCTACGTTGATAAAAAGGAAAAGCTCCGCCGTAAAATGCAAACCACTTTTCACCTACCCGAAAAGGATAAAAAGAATCTACCCCCTGTCTTCCTTCCCATAGTTGCGAATCCATTCCCGGTTCCAAAATGATGCTGCTATCTATGTAAGGGCCTCCAATGCCATTTATTCCAGGAACTTTTGAAACCGAACGCCATATCCTTCCATAACCATGAGGTGGTGCTAAAGTAGTGTCAACAGTATAAGCAACATAAAAGCCATTCCATCTATTCTGCTCTTTATCAAAAATGGGCATAAAAGCCCATAAAGAAGACCGCCTATCATTCACGGGATTATCTCTATTTGAAACAGCAAATGTTCCACTTGACTCGAACAAGGTATTTATCCTCTTCCAATGAAAAGCATCTTTGCTAACCCAGTGAGCTAATCGCGTGTTTATTGTAATAGAAACGTCCTTACCATTTATTTTCTTACCAACCTGCTCAGTAGGAAATAAATGATAAATTCCATCTATTTTTACACATGTGCCTCCTTCAAAACCACCTAATATGTCTTCTGTTCCAGGCATTCCCTTGTCAAGAACTGGCTTATCTGGCCCACCAATAACTGTAAATAAATTTCCATTACGAGTTACTTCCTGAGCATTCGAATTAAAGCAGATAACCAATCCTACTATAAATAAAAAAGTATTATAAAGCATATAAATTAAATAAACTTATTGACTTAATCTTCATCTAAATTATCCTGCCAATTTTAACTCTGTGTCATTTTCAAATTTATATAGAATTCTGATTGGGGAATATGATAAATCGCAGATGAAGGTCCACTTTCCTCATTCTTTAATTCTGCAAAAAGAACATCTGTAAAAGGGATAAGAGAAAACAATATTTACTTTTTTTCATGGGCCTTTACTGGTATCCAAACAGAAGCATTGGCGCCAGTCTGACCGGCATCCGCAAAAGGAACTAATGTTATCTCTTTATTATTGCTTTTACTTTTTGGTATTGATAAATCGTACGCCTGCATGCCGACCCAATTATCAGATAATTTTTGTCTTGCATTCAATAGACTTACACTAGCTGGGTCGGATATTTTTTTGTCATAGGCATCTGATTTATTCAAAGAAGCATCAAAGGATAAAACTTGAGGGCCACGTTTTATTGCTACATAGCCTGGATAGTTCTGCCCGCCCTGTAAAATAATTACAGGTATATCAAAGGAAACATTAATCTTATTATGGACATTCCATAAGCGATCTATTTTTATAAAACCATTTTCATTTTCCATATAGCTTTTCCCATTAATTTTTGCTGTAAAAGATTTGGCCCAGTATGGTACACGTAACAGAAGTTCAAACTTTGCTTCCCGAGGCAATTTTACTTCAATGGTTGCTAAACCATTCTGGGGGAACTGGCTATTTACTTTTAACTCCAAAGGTAAAGCAGCATTATTCTTTGCAAAAATGGTATCTTTTATATTCGCTGATTCATAAAGTAGTATCGTAGGTTTTTTTTTGATTTTACCATAATTCAGATAGGGAATATAGGCAATGCCACGCGGAACACTGGAAAGGCAGCATGTAATATTACACCTGTATGGCTTAACACCCATTAGCGGAGTAAAGTAGCTTACACACCCACTTACTGGATTTTCGGCAGCTAATAACTGGTTGTATAGTGACTTTTCTATTTCGTTATAATATTTTAAATCGCCTGTGATGCCAAATAACTGCATGTTAAATTGCATCCATGTCACCGTTACACAACCTTCACCCATATGCGCTGCCGTATCTGCCTGCAATATAAAATCGTCTTTAAACCTTTCATGATCACTCGTTGTGCCAGACACATACAGCCTCTTAGATACAATATCATCAAAAGCATTTTTTGAGGCTACTAATAAATTTTCTTCGCCCGTAATACGGTATAACTTTAAAATTCCCACCAAATTAGATAGCATCTCATACGCCTTCCCGTTAGCGACTTTATCAACCCGTTTATCCTTTAATAATGTTTTTATAATAGCCGGCCCCCCCGGATGATTATACGATCTAACAATGTAAAGACAAAAATCAAGATATTTTTTATCTCCTGTCCATGTATATAAGTCAGCCATGGGGTCAATAACTGAGGTAGCAGCCATGCCTACATGCGTACCAGCCTTAATAATATCTCTTTGACCAGGATTGTCTCCAAATGTGAGACAAAGAAGATCACCAACTTTTTTTGAAGCATTTAAAGCCGCCTGATTACCAGTTACTCTGTAATATGCAAGAAGTCCTAAGAGGTCGTATTTATGTGACCACACGTCCCAGGAAGTCCAATAATTTTCAGGTAAATAGGTTCCAAGATATCCATCAGGTAATTGTGTGCTGATTAAAGTATTTGCCATACGATCCATTTGTTTCTTCAGATCCGGATCTTTTGTTATGGCCCATGTATTAGCGGCACTCTCAAGGTATTTACCTACATGCTCTCCTATCCATGGGTGTTTTCCCGGACGATGTAAGAATCCATCAAGCAGAGCCTCTTCATCAACCTTGAGTAATCTGTTTTTAAGATTATCAAGATAGCGCAATCCAAGATATCCGGTAAGGCTATTCTCTTTGGGGAATTGCATGTTCCAACTGGACGCAACTGAATAATCTATTATCGGCTTTAAACTAGTAGCTCTCTCCTGTGCTGTAATTTTTTTTGAACATACTACAGTTAAAAGGAATAAAATAATTCTAAAATTTCTTAAAAATTTCATCTTTAACGATTTTTATAAATTATTAATTTGTCTCTGAAATAAAAAAAATACAAATTACCATTGGGAATTTTGCTTTTAATCTGTATTTAGCTCAACTTTCTTTTGAGTTTTGGATCAGATAATCCCTATTTGAATTAAATATTTTTAAAAAGCCAGGATCTCAATCCCCGCTTCCGAATAAGTCAATAAAACTTCTGCGTAACACATAAAAAAATTAATTTTTATCATCATCATTTTTATTATCACTCCCACTGCAAATAATTCATACCGATAAAGCATAGAATAATGGCGACCTTGTTACCGGGATCTAATCTAACTTATAGGAGATTCCAACGCCTCAATAATGCACAGCAGCATCCTTCTGCAATCACAATGTCTCCATAATGATTCATTTACTTGTAAAGTGGAATGTTAACAAAGGATCCTTTATCTTCAAGTCTGCTACTTAGTTATATTCCACCAGTGCTCCCCGCTTGCATGACATCGGTTGCTGATTTACCTCCATCATAGCAAAGGTTCTTATTACTTCTCGTCAATACAAGACTACAAGCAACAACCTGTGTCAAGTTAATGCCACTTTTGCTCCGAATGTGGCATTAACTTAACAGGTTTGCGGCTTATCGTCAAGAATTCATTGCGTTATCTTCTTAATATTACCCCGACAATTTATCATAGCTTTCCCTTTTACTAACTAATACAGCATTTAAATAAGGCACATAAAAGTGGTTTAAAAAGTGTGCCTGTTGGCCCATGCTAAGAGGCCTTCTCCCATTGTTTACGTAGCATCAATTTTCATTTATTATAAAGAACTATTTGTTGTTTATGAAACTCAATATCCGGGATTTTGTTGCAACTTAGGATCACGGGATAATTCGTCTGAAGGAATTGCAAAATATTTCTTGTAATCCTGTGCAGCACTTACTCCTCTTGCCTTGGCATCACTAACCAAACGATTATGACGCAATAATATCGCCCGATATTTATTCTCATTTGCAAACTCACGTTTAAATTCAATAAGTACAGAATCTCTGAAATCGCCCTGGCTTAAACCTGCCAAATCAGGCAAAATTCCGGCTGGTTGGGCATTGGGTGTTCCTACAGCACGAGCTCTTTGTCTGATTTGGTTTATCGCTTCGTAAGCTTCTGTAGTTGGACCTGAATTTGCTTCGTTCAATGCTTCTGCGTATAATAATTTAATATATGCATAACGATAAATCAGATAGTTAACACCACGGTCAAGGAAACCATTGCTAAGAGTAACATACATAAGTTTCACATAGTAAGGCTGCGGAAGTTTCACGGTAGTCATATTAACGGTATTATAATTACCCAGCACATAATAATACGGCATTTCGGCTCTCATGGTCCAATATTTCCGGTATGTATTAGGAGTTGAATTGAAGAATTCAGGAACCACCTGCGAATTGGGCCCGTTAAAAGGCGGTGCATAAAATGCAATTGATGTTCCATCAGGTAAAGTGGCTTGGGAAGGAACAAACCATCGAACCATCTTATTGGCAGCGTCAACATCTCCGGCCTCATGAGTTTTAACTATCGAGAAGATCTCCTCTTTATTTAATGAAGTATTAGGTCTGAAAATATCATGGAAGTCCGGAAGCAGTTGAAAATACCCCGCATCAATTACCTGTTTGGATGTAGCTGCCGCCGCTGGCCATTTACCCTCCTGGGCATACACATCTGCCAATACAGAAAGACATGCAAGAGAGGTGACTCTGCCGTTAGCCTGATCCGCAGCATTAAACGGATTTAATTCTCCGGCTGCAGTTGTCAGGTCAGTTTCAATTTGCTTGTATACCTCCTCCTCAGTGCTACGTGCTAGATTAACGTCACTAAGACTTGCTGTCCCTTTTAGATGTAAGGGTACCCCTCCCCATAGCTTAACCAATTCAAAGTAGCCAAGAGCACGCAGGAATCTGGCCTGTCCTCTTATATGAGTTTTAACGACATCTGATATAGTGCTCTTTTCAATACCGTCCATCAATGTGTTTGCCCGGTTGATCGCATTATATATGCTGGACCACATCAACAATTCATCCTGTCCATCAACAGCAAAATCCCATGCACTATACCTGGTAGAGGTCGGGCCGACACTTACAGCCAAACCCGCAGGGTAATCGTTCAAATTATGCCAATATTGCACTTTATAAATATTCCAATACATTTGGTAAACTCCATTTAGTCCAAGGTTGGCCTCACTCTCGTTAGAGTAATAAGTATCAGTACCGGTACTGCTGTAGATAACGGGCTCGAGTTTACAACTTCCAAAGAATATAATAATTCCTGTCATAAAGACGAATCCCCTAATTCTCCAATTTATATTTTTGCTAATTAACTTTTTCATATTATAATAGTTTTTTATTTTCAGAATCCAATCTTGAAGTTAAATCGAAATGTTCTTGAGGCAGGATACATATACATGTCTACGCCTTTCACCGCATTATCAAGGCCTCCGGAGTTTACTTCAGGATCATAGCCGGTATATTTGGTTATCACAGCGAGATTGTCAACTGACACCCCTACAGTGGCTTGACGTAAGACTCCTTTTTTTGCAGGAATTTCATAATTGAGCGCCACATTTGCAATTCTCAGAAAAGAGCCATCTTCCACAATAGCATCATTCTCCTGTTGCATAGCCCCTTTTCCGGGAAGATATCCACCCGTTTTATCCATAGTCCAACGCCCTGTTACTCTTTCTGCTCCAAGTCCATTTGCACCATACATCCAGCGCGTTTTAGGGATATTTAAAATTTTATTTCCCGATACACCATACATAAATACATGCAGACTAAAGCGTTTAAAACTGAAATCGTTTGTCATACCAAAGTTCAGATCAGGTATACCTGTACCAAGAAATTGTTCATCCTTATCATCAATCTTTCCGTCACCGGATGTATCTTTCCAGCGAATGGACCCTGGTGTAGCTCCAATCATGGTACCGACGCTGTTAATTTCATCCTGTGAGTGCCATATACCTTCGTATATTCTGCCATAAAAAGATCCTACGGGATGGCCAATTTGTAGCCGTGTTGTGTTTGAGCCGTGAGTATTCAAATTGGCACCTCCAACCCATCCTGTATAAACGAATTCCGGACCACCAAGAGAAGTAACCTCATTTTTATTGTAGCTTATATTAAAGTCGGTAGTCCATTTAAAATCTTTATCCGTTACGTTGACACTGCTGACCTGGAACTCCACTCCTTTATTTTTTATAGAACCAGTGTTCATAAGAACAGAGGAATAACCCGAGTGTTGAGCAATCGGTACGTTGAGGAGTAAATCATTTGTTTTTTTGAAGTAAACGTTTGTGCTAATGACTAAACGGTTCACAAAAAGGCCAAGATCCAGGCCAACGACTACCCCGCTGGTTTTTTCCCAGCTCAAATCTGGGTTGGCCATCCCGCCGGGATAACCTATAGGATTCAGCGATCCACCTCCAAATATTACCGACTCTTCCTGGGTGAAGCGTGTAGTTATTAAGGACTTTGAAGAATAATAACCGATGGATTCATTACCCGTTTTACCCCATCCTGCATGTAGTTTAAGCTGGCTTATTGCAGGTATATTTTTGATAAAATCCTCTTTACCGATCTGCCACGCAAAGGCGGCTGATGGAAAAGTTCCGAATTTATGATTCGCACCAAATTTTGAGTCTCCGTCTGATCTGATAGACGCTGTTAACAAGTATTTATCAAACAAAGAATAATTGACACGTCCCAGGTAGGATATCAAAGTATATTCACTTGCAAATGATGCGGGAGCCTGAGGCTTGGAACCTGACCCCAGATTATACCACAGAGTATTATCTGTTGGGAATCCCTCGGATGATGCCTGCAGGTCAAGATTCTTTTGTGTTTGGTAGATGTACCCTGCAGTTACATCAATATGGTTATTTTCGTTAATATCCTTGTTGTAATTGAGAATATTATTACTCACTATATTTAGGTTTTCATCGCTCCAATTCCAAGCGGCACCTTGCTGACCTCTGCCCCAATCAGAATTACTTGGGAAATACTGTCCATATCGAAAATTTCTTATATCGCCACCAAATGTTAGGGTTGCGCTCAGGTCGTCCGTAATATCATAAGTAGCATGAATATTACCAATAAACCGATTGTTGATCATCTGAAATTTTAGTAACTCGGCAATTACTAATGGGCTTTGTCCTCCGGCCGGATACCCACTAATCTCAGCAACATTTCCATTTTCATCCCTCGCAGGGCTTGTGGGTGGCGCAGTGATTAAATTATAAATAAGCCCGGGTGCTTCCTGATATCCTTTGGTTCCTGTCGGAACCTTGTTGTCAATACTGTACGTAAAGCTCGAGTTAGCGCCAACTTTTAAACGTTTGCTAATAGTGGAGTTGATATTGGCAGTGAACCCATAACGATCGAACCTGGAGCCTCTTATGATACCTTCATTCCGGGAATAATTTCCACCAATCATGTAAGTCGTTTTTTCGCTTCCACCGGAAAAACTAAGGTTATGGTCCATAATAATTCCTTTTCTGGTAACCTCATCCTGCCAATCTATGCCCCTGCCAAATGCTGCAATCTGTGACGGGCTGAAGATAGGAGGCTGGTTTACGGAAGCACTATAATCTGCTAACTGCTGGGCATAATCCTTCGCACCCATGAAATCCAGCTTTTTTGCTATTTTTGAAACACCTACCGAACCGGAATAATCGACCCTATTTTGATCTGCTTTCCCCGACTTTGTCGTAATAATTACAACACCATTTGCACCGCGTGATCCGTAAATGGCCGTGGCTGAAGGCCCTTTTAATATGGACATAGATTCAATATTATTGGGGTCAATAGTGCTTAAAAAGTTGGGCATTGTATTTCCCCGCCCTGTGTTTGCACCACCAAATCCCGTGGCAAAGTCGCTTGCCACAGGGATACCATCCACCACATATAGTGGCTGACCTGAAGCTGTTATGGAGGAAACTCCGTTTATACTCACCGAAATTCCACCACCGGGTTCATGGGAATTTCGGAAAACATTGACTCCGGCAACCTTTCCCTGTAAGCCCTCGTCAACTGTTGTCAATTTATTTTTTTCTAGCTGATCACTGGATAAAACCGCCATTGAACCCGTTAAATCTGATCTTTTCTGAGTTCCATATCCGATAACGACCACTTCATCTAGTCCCTTACCAGATTCTGGGTCCAAGGCAACCTCAATCGTGCTTCTACCATTAAGAGACACTTCCTTTTGTAGATACCCAATAGATGACATAACTAATATACTTCGACTATTAGGTACCTCAAGTTGAAATTTTCCATTGTCGTCAGTCGAAGCACCTGTAATCGATCCCTTGACAGTAACGCTCGCTCCCTGAAGAGGGGCACCAGTTTGTGAATTCGTAACGGTACCGCTTACTTTAATCTGCTGAGTGTAGGACTGTAGTGCTACAAATAGAAAGATTGTGACGAGTGTCAGTATCTTCAGCAAGCACGTTTGTTTGATTTTTTTCATAATTGTACTTTTTTGGTTAATAAAAATAATTATAGCGTTAAAAAATTAAAGAATTATCGAAGTTGTTTTATGGACTCTTTTATCTTACGAGAACAGATTACATAATATTCTTTTATTATTAGTCTTATACTTTGAAAGTAAAATATAAGATATTGATTCCACTCGTTTATCCATCATAATAATAAGTAACAATATAGGTATAAGTCTAAGATAATATTTCATAACATAGAATTTTAGTTTAAATATTCATTATCAGATTAATCCTTATCGATGTTTTATAAATGAACAAGTAAAAATTATTTATTTTATTTTTTAAAATCCTATTGAATTTCCACCATCAACAGGTAAACAAACGCCGGTAATAAAATCAGCCGCATCAGACGCCAAAAAGGTAACAGCTTTTCCTATATCGGCAGGTGTACCAAAACGGCCTGCCGGTGTCCGGCTCAAAATTCTTTTTTCACGCTCGGGATCTTTTCTCATAATATCCCGAAACATTTGGGATTCAATAAAACCCGGTACGACAGAATTAAAGCGGATTCCCAAATGAGAATATTCAGAAGCAAGTGTTCTTGTAAGTCCGGTTAATGCTGATTTAGAACTGCTATAAGCAACTACCTGTGGTAAACCATAAAGAGCTGACATCGAACTGACGTTGATGATAGAACCCTTCTTACGGGGAATCATAAATTTAAGGACTTCGCGTGTGAGCGCAAATACAGAATTAATATTGGTATCCATTACGGATTGAAATTCTTCATCAGTAGTTTCAATAGAATTTTTTTTACAGTGCATGCCGGCATTATTAATGAGTATCGAGATAGGGCCTATGTTGTTTTCAATATCAACAATCAGCGCTCTATGTTTTTGTTTCTCAGTAACGTCGTTAACATACATAAAACAATTAGGCCCCAACTGATTTTTAGATATGAGAAGCTTATCTTCCGACCTCCCGGTAATCACTACTTTAGCTCCAGCCAATATCGTCTGCTCTGCAATTCCAAAACCAATTCCGCTTCCGCCACCGGTAATCAGCGCTATTTTGTTGTTCAAATTGAAAATGTCATTCATGTAAAATTGATTTTATTTCTTGAGTTGAAGCTGGAAGATCTTCTCTGCCATCCATATCAGTTTCACTTTTATATTTGAATAGGTGTTATTTTGGGAATAAAAATTTTAATGATTAGCCAATTCAGAATATAGACCACAGAAGCAATTACAAAAATTATCGTGTAACTGTGGGTAATCTGTAATACTAAACCCACAAAAGTAGCTGACAGAGCTCCACCAACGGCCCCTGCAAACCCACTAAGTCCCATCATAGATCCGACATTTTTTTTAGGATAGATATCAGAAATCATTGCAAAAAGATTAGATGCCCAGCTTTGGTGACCCGCAGCGGCAATTGCAATGAGAGAGACCAGTATCCAAAGATTATTGGTTTGAGAAATTAACATTAACGGAAGGACTAATATAGCACTCATTAAAATAGTTGTTTTCCTGGCAAAATCTATACTTTTTCCTGATTTGATGAATTCAGAAGAAATCCAACCTCCGCCAATACCTCCAATACTCGATACGGTATAAATAATAATTAGCGGCAACACCATCTCTTGAATGTTTATGCCTTCAGTCTTAAAAAGAAAAGCAGGTATCCAAAAAAGAAAAAACCACCACACCCAGTCAGAAATAAACCGCGTCACGCAAATTGCAATAGTTTGCTTGTGTTTTAAAAGTCGTGGCCAGGGGATGTCTTTTGAGTTATTATTATATTGAGTATCTGAATCATCCTCATGGATATATTCAAACTCCTCTTTGGATAATCTATTTTGTTTTGTTGGATGCTGATAATATATAATCCAGAAGATAATCCAAATGAAACCCAGCGCCCCGGTTATAATAAAAGCCAGACGCCAATGGAATGCCACCGTAATTGCTGAAACTATAATGGGAGCTAATATTGCACCTACTGTGGACCCGGAATTGAATAGTCCTATTGCGAATGCTCTTTCTTTTGCCGGAAACCATTCAGTTACACTTTTTACTGCAGCGGGAAAATTAGCGGACTCTCCCAGGCCCAGGAAAAAACGAGCCGCCATAAAACTAGCTACTCCTCTTGCTGCTGCGTGAGCCATACCAGCAATGCTCCACACAACTACTGCCCATAAATATCCCACACGGGTACCAAACTTATCCAAAAAGCGCCCTGTTGCTAACAAACCTATAGCATAAGCAACCTGAAAAGCAGTAACGATGAAACCATAATCGGCTTCACTCCATCCCAGGTCACCTGCAATAAACGGTTTCAAAATTCCTACTACCTGGCGGTCAATATAGTTAATGGTGGTTGCGAAAAAAAGTAACGCAACCACTTTCCAACGATATCTTCCTGATTTATGAATAGTATGATTCATTCCTGTTTGTTACATGATACCAAATTTTTGAAAAGCATCAACAGAACTCATTCCATCGCTCTGTAAAGTTTTCAGAACTAACTTTTCATCACTTGCTTTCTTAAAAGCCCCCACAAAAGCTTCTTCTTCCGCCTCCTTAGGAATAACAAGTACGCCATCCCTGTCTCCAAAAATGATATCTCCCGGTGATACCCGAATATTATCCCACTTAATATTAACCCCGTAATCAATCACTTTCCCACGTGGCCCCTGATCCTGTGCGTAGGTTCCCAATGAAAACGTAGGGAATTTTAAATCGAGAACTTGATTGGTATCCCGTGAAAAGCCATTTAATATAGTACCGGCGGCGCCCAGTTTCATTGCCCGAACGCTCATAAGGCCACCCCAAAGGGCGTATCTTGGTGAAGCTCCTGTACATATATAAACTTCATTTTCTTTTAAGCTGTCCAATGCTTCAAACATAAGTCCAAAAGGTTTCTGCATCACAGAATTATGAGTATCTTCAACAGTTTCATCAAAAGCGTCAGCTTCCAAAACCGGCATCGCTCTCCCGATTATAACCATTTTAGGATTAAGCGGCTTGAGCTGCTGTGGTAAAAATTGATGTAAGAACCCAAGTTTATCTAAGGCATCTCCAACCAAGGCTGTAAAAAGTTCTTGTTTAGCAAGGGTAAATAGTTCCGTATCATTTTTCCAGATTGGCATACGATTATTTAAGTAGTGTTTTGCTTTTTATTTGTCAATAGAAACGAGTCTTCGTTTATTCCTTTAGAATTATCTATTGCTTTGTTTTGATTACCTCCTAAATGACAACGTGAAGTTATTAGTCTCTCGAATGTCTATCTAACGTTTTTTTAACAAGAATTACAAGTATTTTAATGATTTAATAAAAAAAAGCAAGTAAACTAATGAATATTTAATTAAATTCGAATATAATTGTATTCAATTATTGATAAACGTATGAAGGCGCAATTAATCGAAGTAGGCTTATATAAACAGCATTCGTTTTCTATTAAGAAAATTGATCAGCATCACTTTGAGAGCCCTTTCCATTTTCATGATTTATGTGAGATGAACTATGTTGTTGAAGGTTTTGGAAAGACGATTGTGGGTGATAATATTTCCAATTTTTCTTCAGGAGATCTTGTCTTAATGAGTCCTAACCTTCCACATATCTGGTATAATGATCCCCGGTATTTTAAAGAGACTGATTTGGCATCAGCAAAGGCAATTGTAACTTATTTTAATCCTGATTTTCTTTTCAACCTAACTGATGATAGCCAATATAGTTTACTGATAAAGCGACTCCTTGAAAAAGCGAAAAGAGGCATTCGTTTTTTTGGGAATACACGGGAAAATGCAATTAGTAAATTGAATAATATTTTAAACAGGAAAGGGCTGGAAAAAGTTATTATTTTCCTTGAGATTGTTAATATCTTACTGGAGTCTGAGGAATACGAAAGCCTTGCCTCTATTGGTTATCAACATTCGTTCAACGAAAAAGATACACAAAGAATGAGCAATGTTTATCAATACATGATTCAAAATTTCACGGATGTCATAACCCTTTCACAAATCGCTGCTGTTGCAAATCTGACGCCACCAGCTTTTTGCAACTTTTTTAAAAAAAAGACACAAAAATCATTTTCAGAATTTCTAAATGAGTTGCGAATAGGTCACGCATGTAATCTCTTGCAAAATTTGGAACTAAGTATCGCAGATGTTTGTTTTAAATCAGGGTATCAAAATATGACAAACTTTAATAGTTTTTTTAAAAGGATCACAAGTAAAACTCCCAGTCAATATAGGAAAGAATATAACGGCTTAACATCGCAATCACTTTAATCTTTTTCAATAACCGGACAATTTTTTAAATTTATAAATTCGAAGTTGTTAGTCACATTGTAAGATGAAGAGATTGTTCCTGTTTTTGACTTAAAGATGCTTTAAAATGGTAATTGAATATTATTTGGCTGAGTACCAAAGGTGGAATCGTTAATGGCATGCTGTAGAGATCACATGTCCCTATAATAGTAGTTTGGATCAGATATATTAATTCCATGAACGCTAAAACCAGTCTCTTAACGTAACTTAATTAACTTCGCAGGGATTTCATGTATTTATTTTACGTTAGGATCATTACAGCGAAACGCAAAAATCTAAGAGGAATTAATTGATCTTCTTTTTGTAAATTTTAACCTCTTTCATAATATATTACAAGTATTGGTTTTTTTCAAAATACTAACGAAAAGATATACCAATAATATGTTTCTGGAACGATAGGAGGCTATTACCTAACATGTCATATTAACAATATAAAATATTATGCTTGATGTAAACAATTTTATATTATTAAAAAGATATTTGACAGATAGAGGTATAATAAGCG
>JBDTJI010000185.1:0-4499 GCA_039935935.1 Ginsengibacter sp.
AGCACCTCTCCTATTTCGAGCCTCGCAGAGGTTATCATTATAGTAACACAGGATATTCTATACTGGCAGAAATCATTAAAAGAGTCTATAGTCGAAGAGCAGGCAGCGCTAAAACTTATGCCGATTACATGGAAGATTATATTACCGGGCCACGCACTATGGTGCCACTCCCAAAAATCCATTTTCCCGTACTTGCAACTGATATCAGTATGCCTGACCCGCACCTCATAGGCACCATCCTTGAGACAACGGGGCCAGAAAAATATGATCAATATAATATTACCGCACAGATAGGGGAAGGTAATGGCTACGGTACCATGGAGGAATTAAATAAATTTATCCGCACACTGATGAAGGGAGAAAATGTATTAAAGCCAGCTACTATTCAATTAATGAGAAAAGACGTTTCGGCCGCTAATCCAACTTATGGACTGGGTTGTTCTTATGTTCCAAATATTGGTTACGGGCATCGTGGAGCCAGAATTGGTTACCTCAATTTAATGTCGTACGATCCATATCATGATGTTTCAGTAGTTGTCATGATTCCGCTTTATGATTTTAGAAATGGAAATATTTCATTTTCGCTCTGTAACAATTCTTTATCGGAGGCGGCCTATGCTGCCAGAGAGGTATTAGGATATCCTGGTAAACCTTAATGGAAATACAGGATAAATTTTCTAAACAGGGCTATTTGACGAGAATAGATAAAAAGCCAGGATCAAACAAACAGGTGAACTTTTGCTGTATGGGGTTTAAAAGTTTTCTATATCTATCTTTAGGATAAACATGGAGGCCCTATGCCAACTTTTTAAAAAATTATCTATGCGATTTCTAGTGGCCGATGATCATTCGATAGTGCGCCTGGGTGTGAAACTAATGCTGGAGGCCGATTATTCGCATGTAACAATTGACGAGGCAGAAAATGGTAACGAAATAGTTGATAAAATAAAACTGTTCCAATACGACTTGCTTATTTTGGATTTTCAGATGCCGAATACTGATACCTTCAGTATTATCAGTAACCTGATGGTCAGAGACGAACAGCTTAAAATTTTGATTTACAGCATGGCTTCTGAAAAGATATATTCAAGCAAATTATTGAATGCTGGTGTAAAAGGCTTTTTATCTAAAGAGGCTAAAAACACTGATTTGCTTAAAGCAGTTGAGGTGATACTTAATGGCGGAATTTATGCACGTGGAAAAGGATTGTCTGGTGATGCACAGGATTTTCCTACATCAAATAATCCCTTTGAAAACTTATCAAATAAGGAGATGGATATTTTAGCGTACTTGATCCAGGGAAAGACAACTAAAGAAATGAGTAACTTACTCAACCTCCAACTTTCAACTGTTTCTACCCATAAATTCCGCATTTTCAAGAAACTTAATGTAACCAATATGATAGAACTGATCAAACTGGCAAAAGAATATTCTTTGTTTTGAAAAATATTTATCGATTTTAATTAGGTTGTATATGCTGGTAATAGGATTTTAGTGAATGTAATGATTTATTTTTGAAGTGCCTGGTATTCAAAAGAGACAACATCTATGAGTGGTACCAATTAAAAAGAATTATGCTAATTCGCAATAAAATTTTCTTTTAAAATTGCAAAACGTAATTTGTAATTTTTATTGGACTGTTTTTTGAAATGACCCATGCTATCTGAAGAATTAAAATTGAGAACAAAAGAAAGACACCAGCAGCTTGAAGTAAAAGTGATTACTGCTATTAAATTGATCCATCATCGAAATGATTATGCGCGTTTGTTACAATTATTTGCCGGTTATTTTGGGTCGTTGGAAGACTTAATAGAACAAAACCTGAACCTGGACATGCTTACTGATTATCGTCTTCGTCGTAAAGCCGCAGCCTTGCAAGCGGACCTTATAAGCATGAATGTTCCACTACCGAAAAAAATTGGGAGTGAAAATTTGCCAACAATAAAAAATAGTTTGCAGGCGATTGGCGCATTATACGTAATGGAGGGATCTACTTTGGGAGGCCGAATTATTAGAAAGATGGTAGCTGATAAACTTCCCAACGAAAACGCTTTTTCTTTTTTTGAAGGTTATGGTGAAAAAACCAACGACATGTGGAAATCCTTTAAAGCATCCATTGATGCAATAGTTCTCAACAACAAAGAAACGAACGTCGTCATTGATTCTGCCAATGAAACATTCTACAAATTCAGTTTTTATTTTGACTTTTTCAACGCAGATTAAAAGCCAGAAAAAAAGTAGAACCGCTTCCTTCTTCACTTTCTACCCATATGTGTCCTTCATGTTTTTCAACAATCTTTTTCGCGATGGCAAGCCCAACGCCCGAACCTTCTATGTCGCCTGTATTCCCCATACGTCTGAATAATAGGAAAATGTTGTTAATATCCCTATGGGGAATTCCTATTCCATTGTCTTTGATTGTGTAAATAATCTGGTTTTCCATCACTTTACCTTCTATAACTATGGATGGATTTGGGGCGTGCTGCGAATATTTTACAGCATTACCAATTACATTATTAAACACCTGCCAGATCATCATCGGATCACCTTTTAGGGTGGGAGTATCTCCTATTATGATGCCTGGTTTCACTGATGGATAAGCCTCCCCAAGGTCTTGTACGATCTCTTTTAGAATATTACCCATGTTAGCAGATTGGTGCCGGACAGTCTGCCGCCCAATGCGTGAGTATTCAAACACTTCATTTATCATGTCATTCATTCTGTCAGTACGGTTGATGATGCGCTGAATAAGATTTTTATTTTCCGTATTAATATCATTATCATATTCTAATAATTGCGCGTAGGCCTTGATCGCAGTGATGGGGGTTTTTAAATCATGTGAAATGGTATAACTAAAAGTGTCTAATTCTTCATAGGCGTTTTTCAACCTGTCATTTAATGTTCTTATAGCGCTTGCTTTCGCACTTATTACGCCCAAAACTTTTGTACGCAGGCGCAAAGCAGATTTTATTTCTTCTGTAGCCCATGGTTGAGAAGTTCCGGAGACCTTTTGTACCCATTTTTCAAAAGAATTGCGCGGAGAAAGTTTAAGCATTTCGTCTTCTGCTACCGGCTTATCTGGATTGCCTGCCCAGTTTATGTTCTTAATAATTTCAGGTTTGAACCAGATAATATACTCATTTAACTCTTTCGAAAGAGTTACAGATAAGATGCCGCACGCAAGTTCCTTATAAGACGCTGCCTGCGGAAATGCTTTGCCCACATGTGAGGATGCATAAAAATCTTCTGAACTGTTTTCCGAAATCCATGTAACGAGCTGTTTAATATCTTCTATTTCCGGCACTGTACCGGCAGTACTTATTTTCTTGTCATATATCAGTGCGGCCCCGGTTGCCTGAACCACACTCAATATATTGCTTTGCACGTCAAAAAGTGCCTCTTCTATCAGATTAGCACTGTGAAGATTGATGGAGAGTTCATCAACTTTGCTGTAAAAGGAAGATAGCAATTGAAGATCCTGTGCGTCTTGCCTAATCTCTAATGCGGCAGATAAAACCTGGCCAACAATTTTTGCGGCTTCGCGTGATTCGTAATTGATAAAACGCGGTGTATAATTATGGCACGCAATAAGCCCCCATAGTTCTTTCTTATAGATCAGCGATATACTAAAACTGGATGATACACCCATATTTTTCAAATACTGAATATGAATTGGCGAAACAGCGCGCAGATGCGAAGACGTCAAGTCCAGGTCAGAAGGTTCACCTTTCTGTGAGGCTATGCCGACGGGCTCGTCATAAACATTACTGATAAGCCTGGTTAAATTCAGCTTATATAATTCCCTTGCCTGTTGCGGAATATCAGAAGCAGGATAATGAAGGCCAAGCCACGATTCCAGATCCGGTTTTTTTGCTTCTGCCACTATTTCACCATGTCCGTCGTCCGCGAATTGATAGATCATAACTCGATCATAATTTATAATTCTTTTTACCTCTTGAGAAGTAGCTGCGAGTAAAGATTGCAGCGAGGACTCCTTAAGAATAATTGGAATAGACTTAGTTATCAACTTAGCTTCATGACGCGTAGTAATTGCACCTGCTCTTTCAAACTCAAAAAGTATATAACCGCCGAAATGTGAAATGATCAGGTTGAAAGATTCATTGCGAATATCCAAAGAGACAGGGTTTATATCGGTAAAATTTTGCTCAAGGATATGAATCCAATTCACTTTGCCGGAAGTGTCTATAACACTGCCAATGTTTTGGATTGACTGCTTTAGCAATTGGGGGTAAGTTCCGGGTATAAAGTCATTGCTGTTTTCACTTTGAAAACGTATAATTCCATTTTTATCGGTAGCCAATAAAAATCCGTGTGACTGTATTTTCCCTGGTATATGAATGGGTTCCAGGTTACAATTAGTGAGGTTTACTTTTAAAATCGACATATTTACTATTTTAGACGCAATCACTATAAAATAATTAGACTTATAGTAGAATACAGCTAAATGAAATTCAATAATTCCACTTGAATTTACAAAG
>JBDTJI010000186.1:0-6424 GCA_039935935.1 Ginsengibacter sp.
TGCTTGACGTCAATCATTATTTTATTTTCATAACAATGTTTTAATACTTTGATGCCGGCATCAGAAATTTTAAATCCTGTTGGTCGGAAACCTTCATTGCTGAGAAATTGCATCCCAAAAGCCTGATTGCAAAGTGGCGACTGCTCCATGTGAGTAAGGTTTACTGAAATAAGAGCCACATTGCTTCGCAGGTTATCTATATTGCTGATTATGGTATCCACATCAAAGTTTTGTAATTCAGAAGAGAGCGTATGGCAGCCTTCTACTGAAAATACTACATGAATAGTGGACTGGTCATTTTCATCATAATCACTTCTTTTTTTGATAGGCTTTACTTTTTTGTTGGTAATGCCAAATTGACCTGCATCCGTAAGTGTAGCCCAGTCATCAGTTCTTAACATCTGATAAGGGTTACAATTGATAAGAGCATTGATTTTATCTTCCTGGAGATAGATATTCAAGGGTCCTTTGGTGCTCTGCATAATTAGCTTGTCAGTAAGGATGTCTTTTTCAGGAATGTATAAGGCTACGCAAATGAGATTGCAATCGCTGGCTGCCAACTGTGCAAGGTTTCCCTGTGATTGAAGGATGTACTTGAATTCAGTACAGCATTTCAACAGGAAAGGGATTTTGCTTTTATCCAAAGGAACCCAGGGACTGTGTTTTTTTAATTGCTTTGTTGCATCATTTTCAGAGAACAATGATTTTAAGGTTGGGTGAAGATGAAAATCGAAGAATGGCATGGGAATATATTTAATTGGTTAAAGAAATTAATTACTGATAAGAGACTATGGACCTTTTTTCTTTTTCTTACCTGTTATAAAGCCTCCCAAAAAAGTACATAAAGGAATAAGAATTGCCGTGGTAGTATTTTTGGGATCGCCTAATAAAAAGTCTTTCCATTGATCTACGTAGGTACGGGGATCCACCCTTACCGCAACAGAGATTGTTTTTTCGAAGATATAATTGGGAGTATTGTCATTGAGGTCTAAATAATAGAACTTAAAATTAATAATGCTTCTCCGGGTAGAATGCAGGGGCTTTATGTACCATTCCCATTCGAGCGTGTTCTTTTCTCCAAATGCTTTTGCAACATCTTTATCTTTTGATATTTGAATAAAATCAGTGGAATCAAATTCAATGGTTACTCCCATTCGTTCATATAGATCAATTTGGTTACTTTTAATATCGCTGCTAATCTCCTGCTCTTTCAGATCACTGTTTTGCTCTTGTATTTTTTGTTTGAACTGTACTATCGCCTTTGACAATTCATCCTTGCTGATGGTGGCATTTATGATGGAGGGGATTCCCCTGAGCATTGTCGCGGGGCAATAAACCATGGCAGTGCCGGTAGCGGCCTTTTGCTCTTGGGGTACGCTGGCGGGGTTTCTGTCAATGTGATGATTCTTTGATGAGTCTATCGGAGAGGTGCTTGAAGTATCTTTTCCTAAAAGCATAGAGTCAGCAGGTATCGTTACTGTAGAATCTACCTGCATTTGTAAACTGTCATGGGTTATTATTCCCCCATCCGGAGATGCACTTTCATTTTTCTTCATTGAGTACTCATTACAAGATAATAGCAGTAGAAAAAGAATTATAGGTACCATTATTAAATAGTACCATTTTTGACAGGAAAATATTGATTTCATCATGCGTCTTTTTAAGTTCTAAATAATGAGTTTTAAGTTGTTGTGTAAAAAGTTTAACCTTATACCCTAAACTTCCCAATCACATGCATGACAGCCATTCTTCCTTTGCCTTTTGATAAGTACTCTGTCCCAGATGGATACTATTTTCATCTCCTCTTATCAATTGGTTACTTATGCAGGGTTTTGCGGTTACAATAAATTTATCGCAGAAATTACTTATTAGTTTTACTTCATCGTCTTCAACAGCATCCATATCCAAATCCATCAGAGCTATAAATTCTTTATCCCGATTCTTGTAAACTTCAGGAACTACGTATATGTTGTTGATATCTTTTTCAGGCGTTATGCATGGATTAATACGTACCAATTTTGCTTTATTTCTGGTTAATGTAGGATCGAGTATCGCATAAGCAATAAAAGTTGCTGAATCAGGGGGGTCGCCCAATATGCTTGTAGCTAATTTTCTTACATCGCTAAAAAAACCAGATGAAGTATTGGTAAAGGTGAGCTTATTGTCTTTGTTTTTATCAAAAATTTCCTTCATAGCCGGATCAGTAGATTCCTTTAAATCCGTAAGCACAGTTCTCGATCCTGTGCTTGTGCCAAGAGATAATATGCAATAATCCTGCAATGCAATCTCAGGATGATTAGTCATAGCTTCGATCAAACCTCCGAGTACCGGATTATTAAAGCCGGCAACGCCACCATCCCAATAAAACGTTTTACGGCTGTCATTTTTATTAAACAAGTGTATATCAATTGCAGCAGGCGCATCAAAATAATTTACCGGCGCATTGCTCGATGAATGAATGGCATGTGCTAATGTTAACTGGAAGAATTTTCCATCGCTGAATTTATCTGTAAGACTTGTTGGATTTGAGCGAAAAAAACTGGATCGTCGTCTGAAATAGTCGAAGCCCATAATGATCAGATCCAAATTTCCTTTTTTTATAATAGCGGGCAATTCATTCAATGGAGTGTCTATAATTGGTTGCGCTATTGTTTTTTCTTCAAACAGATGATCAGCCTTTTTCAATACATCGCATAATCCTTTCAACTTTCTTTCCATACTGTATCTTGGGCCTAACACGCTGGTAAAACTGGCTATGTTCCGCCATCTTAGCTTCTCCCAAAAAGATAAGGGAGAAAAGACCTGCTTTCTTTTTTCCTTATCTTCAAACACGTCTAAGATTTCACTCATCTTCATATCATTGCATAAGCAAGCTAATACGAGTGCGCCGCCTGAGTTAGCAATTGCCATATCAAATTGTCGCAGCAGTGCATGGCCTCGTATATCACCATATAAATCCTGCAGAACTCTTGCCTGTATTAATGCCCAGGAACCGCCACCGTCGAGAGAAAGTATTTTGTAAGACATGATATATTTGTTTGATGAAAAATTATTGTTTTCTATAAGTAGCAACTGTAATGTAAGCTGCTTTGTTACGTTAAACAGGGAAATATATCAGCTCTTTTAAAGTAATCCCCGTTTTTTGTTCATCTGGCATATAGGTAGATTTAAGTTTAAGAAATGATGTTATCTTTCTTTGTACTTTTCAAGTTCCTTCTTACCGCAATATTTTTTTAAATAACTAATCACCGCTTTTCTCACATCATATAAACTGCTGTCGGATGGCAAAGGAAGACTGACAGCACCCACTATGCCGGGTGTGCCTTCTTTCAAATAATCGAGCTTGCTTTGCTTACCGCTGATAAGATAATATCCAATGGCTATCGGGTAAGCAACAGAATCAACGAAAGGAAATTTACCCGGTTTAATTGAATATTGCAGAAATGCGCCTTCATTTTTAAGATGTGCAGCAGAATCAATTAGCTTTTTAAGAAACCAACCTTTCATTTTTGCGATGCAAATTTTTCCTTCATAAGGTAAAGCCCGAAGCACGGCGTATTGCGTTATCGGGGGCGTGATAAAATCATCCACCCGTATTGCGCCAGAATTTAATATTGCAGCGTCACAACCATTGGATTCACCAGCCCATAGCATCGCATCTGTTATAAGCCTTCCTAAATTTGTTGGCCCGTTTCTTATTGAGGCATCTTTACCATCAAGGGGTGAAGTAAATCCTTTGCATACTTCCATATCAGGCGAAAAACCTGCTTTTTCAAAATAATCTTTAGCAGCATTCATCCACCTGTCACAAATTATCTTCGTTAAATAATCTTGTTTTATGGTAGTATCCACTGGTATCAATTCGTGTACGATTGATGCGCTTGTGGTATTATATCTTCTGTTGAGTAAAAGCTGTAAATGAAATACGCTCCGGGCATTTGAATGCGCTTTTGAAATGATTACGTTTCCAACTTTTTCAAATTGCATATCATGTTCATGACCGCCTATTATTGCGGCAAGCTGTGGAATAGCCACCGCAAGCATTGAATCCTCTTTTACATCCTGGTGGGTTACAGCTATCACGGCATCACAATCCGGAGCAAGCGCTGCATACATCTTTTTTGCTGCATTTAGCGTGGAATCATAACTAACATATTCGGGATCCACTCCATTATTATCGGGTACGGTTATTCCAAAAAAACCTATGGTAAAAGAAATACCGTTATCATTAACGAAGGTTTTTTTCCATGATGTTGGAATATCAGCATTATTTTTTTGAAACAGAATGTTGCCGGAAGCTGTTTTATGATATACATTGGAAGATACCCATTGAAAACTACTTTCGTTGATGCGCTGCTGCAGCACATTATAGCTTACATCGAATTCGTGGTTGCCAAATGTTACCAGGTCAACGCACGCTACATTCATGGCGGCAATCATTTGTTTGCCCGCAACTTTTTCACCTGAGAGGCTTTTTACTGAATTGAAAACGGAAGGACTTAGAAAATCACCTGCCATTAAAAGCAATGTGTTTTTATTTTGATGTTGAAATTGTTTTTTTAATGTGGCGATTCTTGCCATACCGCCAACTCTGTCATTGTCAAATGGGGCAATTTCATATACATCATTTATTTGTAAAAGATCGATTGTGATTCTACCATCTTCTCTGGAGACTTGCGCCGCAGGCTTTTTGCAAAGTTCATTATTGTCAGATGGAATCAGCCATAGTAAAATTGCAAGCAGGAAAGAAAAAACTCCTATGTAAACAAGGACGTTATTATTATAAACAGTTGTACGGTTTTTTGCAATTCTTTTATTAAAGCTTTGGTTTTTTGCAAGTAATGAAATGTCTTCCGAAAATTCACTTAATGCATCTTTTAATAAACGTTGATATTGCCAATGCAATGCGATAGAAATACAAAATGCTATGAGTGAAACAAAAAGGAAAAAATATTGCAGGCCCGATAGACAATCCGGATTAGTGAATTTAAAAATTAATATAATTACAGAAATGATTACGGCACTATATGACGCAGCGTTCAAAAAACTTTTGGATATATCTTTATATCTGTCAGTTAGTTTGATGTACTCAGATTGTTCCTTTTCATATTTAATTTGAGCATCAGATTTATTTTCCTCATTCACCATAAAAGATATTATTGAGTTTTGAAAAATGAATGTACTAGTGAGTAAGTGTCTGGGTGGCTACACATCAGTAATTCCCAAAGCAGCGAATGTGGCTGGCCCTACGATGCCATCGGCTTGTAGATTCTTTTTTGACTGAAATGCTTTAACAGCCGTTATGCTACTGCTGCCGAATACACCATCTTCATCTACGGCCGGGTTTGCTTCCTGTGCATTTAATGCATGCTGAATACTTACAACGGCACTACCGCTATCTCCTTTTTTAATATAAGCGCCGCTGGTGAATTTTTTTTCAGGAACTGACGGTAATGAGACCTCTTCCTGCATTAGCCCTAACACTTCCGGAGTTACTATGCCGGTAACAGACAAAGTATGTTTTTGCTGAAACTCTTTAACTATAGTTTCCGTTTCTGCGCCAAACATTCCATCCACAGTAACTTTAAAATTAAGATCATGCAACATTTTTTGAAAAGAAGTCACATCGCTTCCTCTGTCACCTTTCCTTAAATTATTATCATTGTTCACGGGCAAACTCTCAACAAGAGCAATAGGCGTAACAAATGCTTTTACCAGAGTTTTATTTCTTTCACGCAGCATAACGTGGCCGCCATCACTATCATTAGTCTGTGCTGTATTTCCTTCCCATGCCTGGAACTTTGTTTTGGCTGCATCAAGCCATTTCACGAATATGCCGGTATGGTCACAGGTGCCATCGCCTGTCCAATCATAAAATACAATATCTCCAGGCTGTGGTTCTTTTACGATCCTGTTATTTCTTTTCCAGAAATTATAACCCGATTGGCAGGACTGATAGCCTTTTGATCGATCGATAGCTTCTAAAGGATTACCGGCCTGATCATAAACCCAACTTACAAATAGGCAACACCATTTTACACCATCTAAGCCGTACCATTGGCCGTATTTTGTTTTGTTAGAATTAGCGGGCAACTCTTTATTGCCATCTTGTGAGGCAGCAGTGTCGAGGATTGATTGACGTGACATAAGGATGTTTTTTATTTTGGTTTATTTAAAAAATTATAAATAAGCATGACAGGAAACGAAAATCTTCATAAAATTCAGATTTGAGGCCATCTTTTAATTTCCGCATTTAATTGTTTGTGATATAGAATGAAGTCGATGTATTGGCTAAAAAGGAAGTTCTTTTTGTTTGCAGGATTTTAGGGTTTTTAAAATATTTATTCAATCATTTTGTATATTTATTTCGACTTTGTATAAAAATTAAAAACCGGGATATCTACGCAGATAGACACGCTTAACC
>JBDTJI010000187.1:0-4240 GCA_039935935.1 Ginsengibacter sp.
GTATTTGCACATTTCAAACCTGAAGTGGACGTTGAACTAAATAAGGAAGACGGATCAACCATAAAAGGGAATTTTAAATTTGGCGGGTTGGGAGATTTCGATGTAAAAAGCCTGACTAACCAAAGCCCATTTTTAAAGAATCTGAATCTTGAAAATGATGCTTTTCTTAAGATCATTAAGCAACTCAAATCAAATAAGTCTCTCAAAAATGTAGTTGAGAACCCCGAAACTAAAGAGGCTTTTGTCAATTCATTAAAGTCGCTGATAGCAGAGTTAGATAATATTGAGTAGATCTTTATTTGCCGTAAACTGAATTAAAATAATTTTAAACTAACTAGTATGCAAAACGAAGAGGTACAAAATACCAAAGAAACCACTTTTAAAGTTGATGAGAAGCAACAATCCGCTCAGTTGCCTTCTATGGAGGAATCTTTAAAAACGCTGGCAAAATTCGGTGGATATGATTTCATGGAAGCAATTATTGATGGTACGGATAACCTTAATCCTGTTCGTAAAGCAAAGAAAAATATCTTTCTTACAGATACAAATAAAAAGGAGCAACGTGCTGACTTAAAGAAAAAAATGCAAATGTGGCTCGACCTGCTGTTGAATAGTGATTCAGTTTCTGCAATGGTTGACAAGAGTATGCAAAGCTCTGAAATATCAGAAAAACTGCTAAAAGAGAATCTGAAAAACGTACTGGATGCCAGCCGCGAGCTTGAACAATCTTACCGGTCTATCAACCTGTTTTATAAAAATTCGGAATCCCCAAAGCTAAAAAATATTGCTATCATGAATGCTTCCATGAGCCAGTTAACGGATTTGGATGAACCCAGGTTTATTGACCATGTTGCTGATGAATTAAAACAAAAGTATGACAGGCTTGACCTCAGGCAAAACTATTCATTACTGGTAATCCCGGGCTATCTCAAATCCAACACTGTTGTAGATAAGTGGGCGAAGATCGCCTACAATAATAAGGTGATGATGGTTACCGATTTTGAAAATGTTGAAACCCCCGATGATGTATTGGACCTGTTCACCGACGCCAATTTAACAGGTGGCGATCCTCATAAAGCAAACGTGATAATGACCTGCAACTATATTGTAGGAAGAGGTAAAAAATCTGAGGTGGGTGAAGAAGAAGACGTATATGTTCCGGGATCTGCAGCATTGGCGGGTAAATTGTATTGTACTAAAATGTCTCAGCCCGTTGCAGGTAAAACTTATGGCTCAATAGATGAAGTAGATGCGGTTCGCTTCGACCAGAAAAAAGCAGATATTTCAGAGCTTGAAAATGTAGGTTTAGTACCCCTTGTAGGTGAATGGGGTAAAGTAATGCCTTTCTCTGCTAAAACGCTGTTTACAGGAGATAACCTTGGCATGCAAACGTATTCAGTAGTTCGCGTATTTGATTTTATAGCGAAGGTTATGTCAGATTTTTTGAACAGGCGGGCATTTGAGCTTTGGAATACGAAGATGGAAGGCAATCTTAGAAAACAGATCGTAAAGTTCCTGGATGGTATTCAGGGACCGGATAAATTGATTGAGAAATTTCAGATCATCCGCTTTGAAAGAGATGAAGATCAAAAAGATCATATATTTCTGGACATTCATATTACGCCCTTTTTCCCGGCGAAAAGTTTTCTGGTTAAGTTAGACGGCTACAAAGGAGATGACGGGGAAGAATGGAAAGCTCAATACAAACAAAATAAATGATCTTACTTTACGATTGTTTACTAATTGAAAAGCGTTTGACTATATGCGCGAATTCATAAAGTAAACACTACAGCAATTAACCAATTAATTTTAAAATTGAGGCTGGTTTTGATACCGAAAACCTGACACGCCCCTTCTCATTTTTCATTCCATTACACAGTTAATTCTCCAATATTTTGCGTCAGATAGTATTTTAAATTTTATCCGGCATTCCTAACACTAATCTTTTGCAGATAAAGATTTTTAAAAATTTTATTTTGACGATTTTTATTCCTAATTTGCTTATCCCTTATCAATGAGAAATCACGACCCGTAGCCAGAATTTTTTAGTAAGTTGATGGCTGGAAAATGGAAATTAATTCCAGTGAAATATATTTTCGTAACGTCTGAATTTTAAATTCTCTAACTAGTTTGCAATGAATTTCCTGAAGATATAAGAAAAATAAAATACCAGACATGGCAATAAAAATGTTTTGGATCTATATTGGCAGCTTCATGGCTTGTTCTTTCGCATTGGTTTTAATTGCAAAGAACCTAGCCGCGGGTTTTGCAGCAAGTGGAAAAAAGCCTCTTTTATTTGGTGGCCTTTCTGCTCTTTTGATATCAGGCGCCGCTCATTTATCTACTTATTTTTCCGGTTATCTTTTTTCTGTATTTTGGTCTTTAGCAGGTATTTTTTTTATTTTCGGAATCATTCATCTTGCCTTCTTTCACAAAAAATATTTTTATTCTCAAAAGCAGGATAAAGACAAAGTGCTTGTTGGAGAATTGCTATTCTGCCTTGCCTTGATTTTTTTTATGATCGTAATTTTTTCAGTGCTCCAATATTTTCTCGGAGGCAACCGGTCATTTTTGTTTTACCCAATGTTGTTAAGCTCACTTGCCTTTTTTATACCGATGGCCTTTTTATATACTTTTGAAGCAGCCGTCAATATACCTTCGCCTGTTTTCAAAACTTGGCAATATCCTTTAGGTAATCCCATAACTTTGCCTGATGCCAGTTACAATGAAAAAATCCTGGTGATCGCTTTTGAAATAAATAAGAAACTATCTGACAAAATGAAAACAAATTTTCGTGCAAAGGCACCCGAAACTATGAAACTGGGAGATTTGTACTACCACTTTATAAACGATTATAATGATCAGCAAAGTGAAACGACCATCCAATATGCGGATAATGATTATACTCCACATGAATGGTGGTTCCACATAAAACCCAAATGGTACCATCGCCACGAAATCCTCGATCCTGAGTTAACGGTACGGGAGAATTTGATCAAAGAAAACAGTATTATAATTTGCGAACGGATACACCCACAAAAGAATTAAACCTGCATGAGAGACCAAAGAAAGCACTTTTCTGTGAACTGGATAGATGGAATGAAAATCAATAAAAATCATTTCATAGATCAGGATAATTCATTCGCTGATGCATTACAGGAATCCGTAGCGTTGCAGCTTTCACCACTCCGCTATGGTATTCTTCCTTCGTCCGCTACCGGAGAAGACACTTTCAACATAAAGATTGCTTATGACAACCAGAATAGTTTACGCGTTTCTGTATTATCCTGCGAAGCAATAACTTCCGGTGGGGTACGAATTTCTTTGCCTGGATACGTTCCGACTGCAAATAAGGATGCGGATAATACACTTACAAAGACATTTTCTTTTTCTCCGGATGACAACGAAGGTACCTGGTGGATATTTTTGCTTGTCCACCCTTATGAAAAACAACCTTCCGGGAGTCCTGACCTGGCTGAGAACCCTCCAAGATTTCCTGTTATTCTGCCCACCTACTCGATTCAGTTAGTTGGTGAAAATGATTACCGGCAATATGCGGGGCATCCCTATGCATTGGCAATAGGGAAAGTTGCCGTAAATGGAAATGGTGTAAAAATCGAGGATGAATACATCCCCGCCTGTTTTTCAATGAGTGCACATCCTGACCTTATTTCGCTTCATGCAGAATTGGATAAATATGCCGCTGATATCGAATTGTATTGCTCGCAGATAATTCAGAAGATATTTAAGAAAAAACAGCAGAATGAAATATCAGAGTTAGTGCAATTCCTTTGCGACAGAGTCATTCTGTACCTTACTCAAGTCATCACTTCTATGCGCTGGACCAGATTATATGAGCCGCCCGCAACGATACTCGCGGACGTTTCAGCATTGGCAAGGGTGATGAAAAATTCTATTGACATGAGAATAGGATCAGGAAAAGACGAATTGATGACTTATCTCACAGAATGGTGTGAGCTAAAACAGGGCCAGCTTGAAAGTATGCTTGCGAATCTTGCTAATATCAATTTTGATAATAATGATATCAATAAAAATATAGAGAAAGTGGTGGTCTTTGTTAAGGTAACGTCCCATCTTTTTGGAACGTTAAACAAGCTTGAATTTATTGGCAAGAAAAAAGAAATTGGGCTGTTCATAGAAGAGCAGGGGCGACATCATACACCACAGCAAGAGAGTGACACGAAAACAAAGCGTAGGTTTTTTGGGTGAGATGTCCGGT
>JBDTJI010000188.1:0-4954 GCA_039935935.1 Ginsengibacter sp.
AAAATAATGAGATTCAAAGAAGACGGAAGTATTCCTCCAGACAACCCTTTTATTGATACGCCAGATGCCTTACCTGAGATTTATTCTTATGGACATCGGGTGCAAGAAGGTTTGGTATGTGATCCTAGATCAGGTAAAATGTATTCAACTGAATTTGGCGAACTGGGAGGAGATGAACTTAATTTAATTAGGTCTGGGTTAAATTATGGGTGGCCTTTAGCTACCTATAGCCTGGAATATAATGGATCGATCATTTCGAAAAGCCCTTTTATGAAAGGTATGGAGCCACCTATCTACCATTATGCTGTTGCACCATCGGATCTGACTTTTGTTTATGGTGATACATATCCACGATGGAACGGAAATGTGTTTATTGGGGCGCTGGCTTCAAAAATGTTGTATCGGATTGTCATGAAGAATGATACAGTGATTCACGATGAAACTCTTTTAAAAGGGATCGGAAGGGTTCGGGATGTGAAATATGCACCCGATAAGTGTTTGTATATAATGACGGAGGATACTGGTATAATAGTCAGATTAATTTCTGTAAGTAAGTTATAGGATCGTGCTTCCTGATATTTTAATTATTCACTTATTATCTCACGTTACGCGAATTTATACACATTAACTTTGAGAAATGAAAATGCTCAAATCGTCATTATTAGATTTATACACCGGCTATTTAATAGATGGATTTGGTCAGGCCAAGACTACCGGTTTTCAGCGGTTTTGGACAATCAAATTATCCATGACATAGCAACGCAGTTATTGAGTAGTGGTTATATAAGTTCCCCGAGATTTTGGAGTATGCTAAAACCTATGTGTGAAGAGATAGAAGATGAAAATGGAGTGCTAATTATAGATGATTTCGAGGAGTTAAAAACTTATACGGATTGCAATGATTTAATTTGCTGGCATTTCGACAACACTGAAAACGAAGTGTGAAGGGCGTAAATTTTGCTTTAGCAAAATTTAAGAAATATACATGCTTACTATTCAATTGCCCAGCGCACTTAACTATCAATTTCTGAATATTCCGGGAAATGAACGAATAGTTATAACGAAAGGAGAAAATAGAATAAAAAATTTAGGGGTGCCTGATAATTAATGTTTTTTCCAAAAGAAAATATTTGGAGAGTAGCCTTTGTGTTATTATTTCAATTTTTTTTGTTTCTTATTAAAAACAGATGGTTGATTAATCGCCCAATCACTGGTCACAGGCCTGTCTGTTTGTGACTCTGAATAATTTAAGCTTCCGCCAGTTAATAATGCGCTTTCCGGTTTCCTTTTCCTCATATCAATAAATTTAGCTACCGGGCCAACCAGGAAGAGTGCATAAAAAGGTGCATAAATAAAACTACCAAGTCGTAAAACAAATTCCACCAGGGCAACAAGAATAGCAACAATGATCCTACCCTTTTTTGTAGATACCGATGTAGGGGGATCTGTCATCATAAAGAATATAAAAAGCTGGTACATGGGGCCTGTTAAAGGAGATACCTCTGCAAGAAAAGTATCACCTACGATAAGACTTCGCACATAAGCCAATATTAGAAAGCTTATTACATAGGTGAGCGTAACATGAAGCCTCTTTGCCTGAAAAACAATCACAAGGCCTAATACCCAAATCACTGCCAGGCCTAAAAAATTACTTCCCCATTGAATGCTTAATCCTGCCACATCCAATGGAGCCATAAACAACATCCATGAAATGCCAAAATTAGAAGGGTTCCATAAATGCCTTCCTTTATACTTCAACACATATTTTGACATGATTGAAAGTAGTGCTGTAACTACGTAAGGCCAGATCATGGTTGATCGTATTAAAATACCAACACTTATTCCACTGATATAGGCACTGGAAAGATTTTTCCATTTTCCCAGCAGAAATCTTGCTAATATAATTTCGATAACCAAAGCTGTGCCTACAGATGCAATAAGGCTTTCATAGTTTTCCAGCATGCTAAAACTTAACTGGCCAATCACCAGTAGCAGGGTAATAAATGCCGGGGGAACATATTGAAAATAACCTTTTGTACTTTTAAAAAGCCATGGCATATTAGAGATTTAAAGTTTTATGTTAGTTAATCAGGTTATTACTTCCCTTTCTTTTCCTTAATAATATGGAGCTTATCAATTTGTGGATCGGCAATATCAGTTACTATGGCCGATGGCCAGTAAATAAAAATCTTTTTTACTTTGGTGCTTTTGCCCAGCCCGAAATGAAGCCTGCGCGAGTTTTGTGATGCAAATCCTAATCCGGCCGTTACTGTCTGAGTTTGTTTTCCACCCTCCCATTCCACAATTACTTTTGCTCCTATGGCATCTGCATTGCTCACAGTGCCTTGTAAATCTAATTCTATCCAATGATTATTATTTTGAAGATCATTTTTGTAAATAAGGGGGACATTGTTTTGATTGGCAACTATCACATCCAGGGAGCCGGTATTCCATAAATCTGCCATTGCAACAGCCCGGCTATCGTAAGTAGCATAAGGGCAAACTTCATTGGAAACATCTTCAAATGTCCCATTGCCCTGGTTTAACCATACTTTGTTTTGCTCGTACCCGGATTGACTTTTACCTTTCATATCAGGCCAGTTTGCGGCGTCTTCGATAATGGAACTATTGCCTCCGGTAACTTTTGAATAATCATACCAATAAGAAGTGTTTTTCTTCGCCGATATAAATCCATTTGCTACATACAGGTCCGTAAATCCATCGTTATTCAAATCTCCAAACTGCGATCCATAGCTCCAGCCTGCATTATTAATACCCGCTATCTGGCCTAAATTTACAAACTTTGGGTAGGCGCTATTACTCTCAGTCTTTTCAGGCTTCCAATAATTATTGTCCTGAATTAAAATTCCATTCTCAGTTATAGTTGTGTTGTAAATACCAAGCAAACCGCTGTTATCTATATCTCCAAAAGATACGCTCATTCCACTTTTAGGAATATTCCCTATTCCGGATTGTCTTCCGGTTTCTGTAAATTTTTTCCCCTTATCATTGATATATAATTCATTTACATTATAGTCGTTCGCGATAAATAAATCAGGGTAACCATCTCCGTTAAAATCGGCGGAAGCAGCGGCAAGTGTCCACTTTGTAGAAGTTAATCCGTATTGATCAGTTACATCTTTAAATTTTCCATTTCCTAAATTTTCCAGGAGATAATTTCTTCCCCCGTTATTGGCGTATCTAAAACTTTCGGGCATTATTTTAGTTGTTTTAAGATTTTTCAGATCGTATTTTTCACTGAAATAGCCGCCAATAAAGAGATCGGACAATCCATCGTTATTAAAATCGAACCAGATAGCACTATTTGCGTTAACCCACTCTGGCAGGCCACATCCGGCTGTTATATTTACAAATTTTTTTCCGCCAATATTATGAAATAACTCAGGCTTACCCCATTTATACAAAAGCAAATCCTTATAACCATCATTATCATAATCGCCCCAGACTGCACCCATTGAAGCGCCGGTTCCTTTTTGGTTAAGGTCAGCTAATCCCAATTCAGAAGCTAAGTTTTCAAATTTACCATTATGCATATTACGATACAGAGCATTCAGGCTGCCTGTTTTGCTGTTGGTAAAATAAATATCATCCCAACCATCGTTGTCAAAATCAACAATGGAAACCGAAGCGCCCATAGAGGCTATTTGCGCCGCGATATTTTCTAACTTAGGATCCAAATCGGGAGAGATATGTTTGAAATTGATTTCCGCCTCTTTATCATCAGGCTGAAGGTAAAAGCCATATTTTGCTAAAGACAATTCTTTTTGATTAGCTAAATCTCTTTCAGGAAACAATTGTTGCCTGGAAGGGAGTGCCGTAACTATCAACAAGGCAACAAAAATTATGATAGTTATTTTTTGGGCTAATTTTTTTTGCCAGCTCATGAGTGCAATCTCCTATACATATTTAATCACGGACTTTTTAATATGACAGGTAACGTGTTACCTAATCGCAAGGTAAAAAATATATCGGGCTTTTTGATTTACTCTAGGCAAAAGATAAATCTTAATTTTACCTTTTTGAACTACCATTAAACCAAGGGCAACCTGATAATGTTTTCAATATTTAAATTCCCAAATAGTTATTTTCCTGTTTTACTTATTTGCATAGTAACAATTTTATTGGCAGCAGGTTGTAATCAAAATTCAAAAAAAAATGACGATAAGAATATCGAAAAAACAAGTAGTGATCCTAAAGAACTCGCATTGTTATATCTTGCCGAAAATCATCTTGACGAAGCAGTAGCAGCATTTCAGCAAGCTATAAAAATGAATCCTGAAGATAGCTCTACCTACATAGGCCTTACACGTCTCTATTTGTTGCAAAAAAATTATGATGCTGCAGAAGATCTGTGTAAGGAAGGATTAAAAATAAAACCGGGAAATATAGACTTAAAGTTACTGTTAGCTGAAGTATACGGCCTTAAAAATGATAAAGAAAACGCTACAAAACAATTAAAGGAAATAATTGAACAAGACCCGAAGAACGTAAACGCCTATTATCTGCTTGATTCTATCAGTTCAAATCAAAATTCACGAAAATACTATTTGCTTAAAATCCTAAGCCTTGCCCCTGCCAATATTGTTCCACGCCTTCAATTAGCAGAACTTTTTGCAGTGGAAAGCAACATCGATTCTTCTCTATTCTACCTGCAAAGCGTAAAAAAAATTGCACCGGGTTTTTCAGACGCTGCAGAAATTTCCTATCAAAAAGCTACATCGATATTAAGTGGCAATAAGCCAGCTCTTGCATTACCTTACATCAGGCAGTTTCACAGCCTGATGAAAATAACGTCTGAATATGCAACCGGGAGTGATGAAATTAAAATTCCTAAGATGATCGCAGGGTATTTTACTATGGACACCAACATACCTGTTTCATCCTTTGGTACTACACAATCATCCACACCAGGTGAAGATAATTCGTTTAGAGG
>JBDTJI010000189.1:0-2003 GCA_039935935.1 Ginsengibacter sp.
TACAAGACCGACGTTCGATGGTTAAAGGTTACTGATAAAGAGGGTAAGGGAATACAGGTAGAAGGAATACAACCAATATGTTTCAGCGCCATTAATCATAGCTCAGAAGATCTTGATCCCGGGCTGACTAAAAAACAACAGCACCCTATTAATCTTAAACCACGCCATGAAGTGTACCTGAATATAGATCTTAAACAAAGAGGAGTTGGAGGTGATAACAGTTGGGGAGCGTTACCTCATCAACAGTACCGGCTTTTGGATGATAAATACACATATAGTTACATCCTGAAATTGATTAATGCTCAATAGAACAGACGACAAAAAAATTAGAAATTTTAGTATTTCTTCTGGTTATTTTCTTTCTACAAGTATTGTTACTTCGTGTATTTGCGCGTTTACAAAATAATTTCAAGATTTCCAATTCTAAATTTTTATATACCAATAAATTAACTTAAATTCGTATTAGTACTGTCCCAGATAAAACCACTGATTCGCTATTGCGGTTTATCCGATTTCTTTTAGAACCTTGTATTTTTAAAATATATATTGTTCATTTTTAAACTTTATGTTATGAAAAAAATCCACTCTGTCGAATTGCATGACACCTTTGTTGCAGTCGGAATTATTTTATCTTTCTTTGGTGTAATGGCTGCCATTGCATTTCTTACAGGTATGTAATTTGGTTTACTTAAAAAATTACATACGCAAAATTTAAAAAAATAGCACAAGAAATTCCTGTGCTATTTTTTTTAACGCCCGCGTGTCTTGCTACATATTCTTTAATACTTCTGTAGCTTTTTCAATCGCCTCATCAATATCAGCTTCAGTATGAGCAGTACTGATATACCACAAACCCCTGCCAATTATCCTTATGTTGCTTTCCTGCATACCCGAAATAAATTTTTTCAATTTGTTCTTATCAAATGATAATGTATCTCTATAATCGTTTACAGATTTTAAATCAGTAAATCCCGTATTAAACATAGGCCCGTGCCCCTGAACCAGCAAATTTTGATTCGTTGCTGTGGCTACCTGCCTTATGCCTTCCATTAATTTTTTTCCATATTGATACATACGATCGTAAGGATTCTCAGTTTCCAGAACTTCAATCGTTGCCAGGGCAGCAGCTACTGTTGCATTACTCGAATTCATAGTCCCCGCCTGTATTACTTTGAATCTTCAATCAGGTGCATCCATTTTTTCTTGCCCACCACAGCGCTTATTGGATAGCCGCTTGCCATAGCCTTGGCAAAAATGGAAAGATCCGGAATAACGCCAAAATATTCCTGGGCGCCTCCCAGCCCCACTCTGAAACCTGTTATTACTTCATCAAATATCAATGCAATATCATATTCATCACATACTTCGCGGAGCCCTTCAAGAAAGCCCGGATCGGGAAGGACACAACCGTTATTACACATTATAGGCTCTGTGATAATAGCTGCGATGTCATGGTAGTGTTCAGCGACTGTCTTTTTTAAAAGTGAAAGATCATTCCATGGCAGGATGATAAACTCTTCCCGGGCATGTTCAGGCAGGCCTTCAGTCCATGGAAATACATTGGGATTTTCCCTGTTGCCAAGCGCTTCCTCTGAAGGTGTGGATATACCCCAACTTACATTATCCAGCCAGCCATGATAGTGGCCTTCAAAGCGAAGGAATTTTTTCCTGCCGGTGGCAGCTCTTGCAACTCTGAATGCAGTTTGAACTGCTTCTGAACCATCGAGGCAAAATCTCATTAATTCTGCAGAGGGTATTAGTTTATTGAGTTTTTCAGCTAATTCAACTTCCTTTATATGTTGCCCGGCATAAAGCTGACCATTTTCAGAATAATCCGCTACTGACTTTACTACATGCGGATGAGAATGTCCAAGAATCAAAGGTCCCTGGCTTAGAGTAAAGTCGAGGTATTCATTGCCATCTACGTCATAGATGCGGCTTCCTAAGCCATGAGTATAAAATAAGGCATGAGGATAACTGTATTTTCTGAATTCTGAAGACAC
>JBDTJI010000190.1:0-6936 GCA_039935935.1 Ginsengibacter sp.
GAAAATGGCTCATCCAGAATCAGCATCTTTGGTGATTTTGTTAACAGCATACACAACGCAATTCGTTGCCTCTCCCCTCCAGAGAGCTGATCGGTTTTTCGTTTCATCAAATCAGCGATTCGGCAAATATCAAATATTGTCGCTGCATCCTGTTCCGGTATTTTATTTTGAAACCATACTAAATCCTCTACTTTATAATTGTGCAACAGATCATGCTCCTGCGACAAGTAACCAATCTCTTTATGCCCTGGTAATAATTTTTCTTCCGGACCGGCCACTCTTTCTCCATTGAACAAAATGGTTCCGCTATCCGGTTGTGCATACCCACTAATCATTTTCAGCAAAGTTGTTTTGCCTGCACCCGATTCTCCTGCAATCGCAATCTTTTGTAGTGGCTCCTGCTCAAAACTAATCTGGTCAATCAGCAAACCTCCGTTAAGTTGTTTACTGATATGTTGTACTTCTAATAACGCCATTCGGAAACTATTTTATCAAAAATACAATTGAATAAACAGGATAAAAGCATTTATGTGGTGTCTTAAAGAATCGAACCTTATTCTTTCCGGTTTCAAGACCAACTCTGCCAAAACACCATTGTTTATAAATGCAAAGCAGCGGTACGCGGCAGCACCGCTGCTGCACCTTTGACTTATTTCTGCGGAACAAAAATTTGTTTCAACTGCTCAATCAACTGACCGTTTCCACTCACGCTGATATTGCTGATCTTATCGGCAATTTTTTCAACATACTCCATTTCTTTCAGCTTAAACAACATACTATTATCTTCCATTAATTTGGCAGTATTCAGCAAACTTCTGGTGCTTGCAGTTTCTTCTCTCCTCATGATGATATTTGCCTGCGCTTTCTTCTCGGCAATCAATACCTGGTTCATGATCTCTTTTACATCACCAGGCAAGATGATGTCCCTGATTCCAAAACCAATTACCTCAATACCCAGTGCCACTGCTTTATCGCTTACCGCTTTCAATATCAAAGGCGCAATGGTTTCCTTCTTCTCCAGCAATTCATCAAAACTGAAACTACCGATATATTCCCTCAAAGCCAACTGAAAAACGACATACAACTGCTTCTCATAGTCTTTATTCTGCAACAAAGATTTTTCAATATCCACCACTTTATACTGAGCCTGCCCATTGATCCGCAAGGCAGCTTTATCCTTCGTCAATATTTCCTGCCCGTTGATTTCTGCCTGCTGCATTCTTACATCCGCTTTACCTATGTTAATAGCAATGCTATTTTTCCACCAATAGTAAACACCACTGTTCAGCGCCTGCACGTAATTACCGTCAACAAACAACAAAGCTTTTTCATAGCTTTCAACAGTATAAGTTCTCACGTAAGGTGCCAATAGTTTGTTCTGCAACATCGCGTTGCTGATATTCTCACTAATTGCAATCTTACTGATGTCGGCTTTTACAAATTCATACTCTATCACACCTTTCCAGAATGCATACCGTCCTGCGGTCAATACCTGCTTCAACAAACCATTCTTATAAAGCAACACAATTTCATTATCCTTTACCTCTATTACTTGCAAGGCATCTTTCAATGCTTCATCCTGCAATAGGATATTCAATTCTACAGGTGCAATGAATTGCTTAGTGGTATCATAAACCTGTACGTCTTCATTCCAAAAAAAATAGTTTCCTTCTTTCAGCATTCTTTTGTAAGTGCCGTTGCTGTACACCAAACCAACCTGGTGGGCGTTAATTTTTGCGTATTTCATTGTTTTAATTTTTATCGTTTTAAAATAAAAGCCTTTGTTATCATCCACCGATTACTTACGGAGAAGCATCGTAATTGCTTTTTGTTTAATATTTGATGAACATTTATTTTACCCAGCATCGCGAATAACTTCCATGCTCATCGCTCATCAACATTCCACAACTTTATTACGCTTCTGCAAAGTCAGCACCCGGTTGCGTTTCAAAATTACCAGATTGAAAAAAGCCTGATATATCTTTACTCAGCGGGATGATAACAACTGCTTTTTGTTGCCGCCATTTTTATAGAAGTGGCGTACTTCTTCAAGCTACATCCGTAGTGTAGTGCTCTACCGTTAAGCAATCCAATTTGCATTGGAGCAGGATTCGAACCTGCACATCTTCTGTTGTCTACCTCCCGATAGCTATCGCGAGAACTATACCGCCCGGATTGTTATCGCGGACGGAAAGAGGAGTCGAATCTCTGACACACAGGTTATGGTGGACAAAGCCGATTGTGTCAACAGCATACAGATAGTTATTACGTCTGCACTGCTGTGCGTTTAAACACAAGCCTGGTTTGATTACAACAGGCATCTATCCATCTTGCCGTTAAGCAAGTTTCTTGATCCGTAACCCCTAAAGGAGCTAAAGAGAAATATTATTTTAAAGAACTTTTTTGTTTGACAATACAAACCTCTAACCCCAGTGTGCAATCTTTTTGCACAGTGAAAATTATTTTTTATTTTTCCGAAAATATTTTTTAATGCCCGTTAACCGCAATGCCTTAATACGCTACCGAACTATTGACAGATGCCTGCAAAACCGCCGCCGTAAGTGGACTATAGAAAATCTTATTGATGCCTGTAACGATGCCTTATACGAATATGAAGGGATTGACAAAGGCTTAAGTATGCGCACCATTCGTCTCGATCTGAATGCAATGCGCAGTGATAAGCTCGGTTATAATGCCCCTATTATTGTTAAAGACAAAAAGTACTATACGTATGAAGACGCTGATTATTCCATTGCTCACATTCCGCTTACCACACAAGACCTGAGCATTCTACAGGAAGTTGCTCATCTTCTCAAACAGTTTAAAGGTTTCACTCATTTTAATGAAGTAACTGAAATGGTGAACAAATTAGAAGACAAGATCTATAGCGAACAACATCAACAGCCTTCGGTAATTGACTTTGAAAAAAATGATTTGCTGACTGGTCTCGAATGGCTTGATGTTTTATACAAAGCCATCGTTGCCAAAACAACTGTACAACTTACTTATCAATCATTCAAAGCCAGGCGTGCAAGTGAAATCATCTTCTATCCTTATCTATTAAAAGAGTATCATAACCGGTGGTTTATTCTTGGCATGACGAAAAAGGGTAAAGAAATTGCCACATTTGCTTTAGACCGTATCCAAAACGTCAGTTCGCTAGACAATGAATTATTCCGTGAGCCTAAAACATTCGATCCACATTCTTATTTCAATGATATCGTAGGTGTAACACGTAACGCTGCTGATATACCTACTCACATTGAGTTTCTGGCTAACCACGCCAATGCGCCTTATATCAAAACAAAACCTATTCATGCTTCGCAAAAGATTGTAGAAGAAAGGAAAGAAGGCACCATCTTTAGTATAAATGTTGTACCCAACTTTGAATTGGAACGCGAACTCATTGGGTTTGGCGAAGGTTTGATAGTTCTTACCCCGACTAATTTTATGAGACGTATTCGCAGTAAAGTTCGACTGATGCATGAAATTTATTTTCCTCCTGAAATGCCCGAATGAACATCACCAGCAGGCATGGTGGTTTACTGCTAATAAAAAACCCTGCATCAGCAGGGTCTTACTATTTATAAAAATATAATTTAAATAAATCGCATACCCCACCTTTTATGAAGCAACACTACACTAAAGCCTGCTTTACAATTTTGATATACTGTTATACGGAACATTTTTTCTGATTTTTTCGAATGGAGAGATGAAAATATATTTTTGATATTGCCAATTATTTTTAGAAATACTTTTTAAAAAGTATTTCTAAAATCGCTAAAACATTAGTAAAATAAATGGTTTCAGCGGATAAAAAATTTAAAAATTGATCCCTTCAATTTGCACTTGATTAATTTCCCAGAAACCAAAATCATCAAATTCAAATTTCACAAACCATTTTCCTTTTAAATTAATTTCTTCCGGCACCGAAACTAATATAATATCATACTTGCCATTTACCCGGCAATTGGTGTCTTCGATAATGCAGTCAGTGCTTGTAATTTCATTTACCTTTATATCTTCATAGGCGTCTTTAAAACGATTGATAACAGTTAGATATTCCTTTTCAGAAAGAGGGTAACGATCATTGATGCGCAGGTTTTCTTTCTTTAACATCGGCATCCAGGTAAAACATTGCTTTTTTAAAATACACTCTATGCAATCATCCAGTGCAATATTTCTATTCTCATAAATAGGATCGGGATAAAATTCATCATACGTAAAGCAGGTCATTCCACCCGGTATAAAAATATCGTTCATCTCATACGCAAATAATTCTTCTGTTGCGAAGCGATATAACTCTCTTGTATTAATATTAGGACTGCAAACAGCCAGTTCAATATTGTATTCATTTAAATAGTTCCCAAGCTGCTCCCACCAAGCATCTATTTCATCATCGGGAATTTCATTTACCGGCTTAAAATGATCCGGCTGTTCAATCCTGTCGAATACTTTTATAGTCTTTCTTTCTGCTGCTTGCTTTTCATAGGTCATAATATAATTGAGAAATCCGTTTTCTATTTCAGCAGGAAGATCATTATTTGGTTGCAGGGCTTCAGATTTAGCATCACGCTCCAGCATAAGTTTTATCTTCAAAAATTCGTTTTCATTTTTTAGATTTTCTTCTTCATTAAAGTCTTCTGAATACTCCATAAAGTGCCAGGTTTAGATTTTATTTCTACAAGCCCAAATAATCTGGAAGTTTTATACCTTTTATGCGCAGATAGACTATCAGTTTTTTTATGGAATCCCTTAAAATAAACTCCCCTGTTCCCCCGGCCTCCTAAAATCCTCCACATTCATCTTCCATCTATCTCCATTCATACCATACAATTTCCCATACTTTTTATACTGCTGGTTTACTATATCGGCAATGCCGCCTTCTCCTCTCATGCGCAAGCCCCAGCGCGTGTCATTTACTTTTCCATCATGGCTGGCTTCAATCAAATGCCATACTTTATCGGCACGATCGGGAAAATTTTTGTAGAGCCAATCATGAAATAAAAATTTGACCGAACCATTCAAACGAATGAATGTATAGGCTGTGAATTTTGCTCCTGCATTACTCGCTTCTTTCATAATCCTTTGCATTTCATGTTCGTTCAATCCGGGGATCATTGGCCCCATCATTACTCCCATGTGTACTCCTGCATTGCTTAGTTCTTCAATTACTTTTAATCTTTGTTGGGCAGTCGCTGTTCTCGGCTCCATTACCCTTCGCAAGTCTTCATTAAATGACGTTACAGAAACCATGGCCGAAACCAGGTTCTTTTTTGACATCTCCTGTAAGATGTCTTTGTCTTTTAAGATCCATGAGTTCTTGGTAAGAATGCTTACCGGCTGATTAAATTCATTGCACACCTCAAGTAGTCCACGGGTTAATCTATACTTTTGTTCTGCAGGCTGATAACAATCTGTATTGCCACTTAGCATGATCGGGTGAGGGGCCCATTTAGGATGCATCAACGCTTTACGAAGCATCTGTGGCGCATTTATTTTTACAATAATTTTTCTTTCAAAATCAAGGCCTGCACTGTAACCCCAGTATTCATGCACATTACGGGCATAACAATAGATACAGCCATGCTCACAGCCTGCGTAAGGATTCATGCTGTACATCATACTGAGGTCAGGGCTATCCACTTTATTTACGATACTTTTTACATTTTGTTCCAGGTATTGGGTTTTTGTATTGGATACGTCCCAATCATCAATGGATTCAATTTCTTCTTTGGCTTCATGATTTTGCAGGAAACGATTTTGAGTGTTGAATTGAGCGCCGCGCCCGGATAAATATTGTTGTTCTTCTTCCTTTTGCTGCGCGGTTATTTTGAAATGATCTTGCTGTAATGATTTGTTGTTCATAGGTAATTCTATTCTAAACCTGTTAAATCTTAGTAGTGTGACAATTAACTGAATAATTCACCTTGCCGGGTATTGATGGGTAAATTCATAAATTCAAATCGCTGAAGTAGTAGATATCTTCCGGGAAGAATGTAGCCGTCAGCCTGGATTTTTAATGATCTTTTTAATAGCAACATTTCATCTGCAATAAAGCTCCCTGAAAAATAGCGATGGCTGTATTCGAGCCAGCCTTTTTCATATTGCCACGGTAATAACTTCCTGGCAACTGTGAGGTGTGGATCATTAATAAAATGCGGCTTATTTTCTTTATTCAATGTCATTAATTGCTGCAGCGGTCTTAATTCCTTTATTAAATTTTGTACCTGGTGTTTGGATGCTACATTTATAAATATGGTATGGGAGGGAAAACTTCCAAAATCTTTTAAATTAATTTTAGTAGGACTGTAACCGGAAGTAATCTTTTTTAAACGATGTATTAACCTTTCTTCAATCATTTCAAACTGAATAAAATTCATCAGTGAAATGTACGGTTTATGAGAGAGTGCAAAAGACGTTTTGTATTTTTCAGAGAAATCTTTCTTTACCTGGATAATCTTATCATATAAATCTTGATGGGGACTTAATACGAGTAAGTATTCATTATACTTATATCCCGGAATATTTAATAAGGAGATCTTCATCATAATTTATTTATTAAAAGTAAATAGTAACGTAATTGTCGTTAAATTTCTTGCTGGCTTATGTTGTAGCTCTTAATCACACATTCATTTACTGGTATTTTATGTTAGATGACATAAATCATTTTTACTAAAGTCGCAATTCTAAAAGGTAATAAATTTAGTATAAAAATACTAAAAAAATTAGTTATTAATAAATTATCTTTTTGAATGATCAATATCTTATAATAATATATGTGCGACGAAGGATAATATTCCTTTTCTGTCTAATGCACCGGATAATATCAAAATGGAAAATGAACGAGCATCCTTGATGAGGTGTGCATCATGGCGGGAATTAAGAAAAGTGAGTTAACCTGATTCCATTGGATAAGTAAAAATCTTACTGACT
>JBDTJI010000191.1:0-12820 GCA_039935935.1 Ginsengibacter sp.
CCCTGCAAGTGAAATAGAGTAGGGGAGTAGATAATAATTACTGTAAACTGAATCAAGCGAAAACGCTTTTTCAAAAAATTGAGTGGAAGCAGTATAGTCTTTTAAATCTGCATTGATGCCAGCAAGAGACAAGTAGGCATCTACAAATTTGGGCTCTATTTTTAATGCCTTATTGATCATTTTTATAGAAGTAAGATAGTCGCCGTTTCTTGCTTTGTTAATGGCCAGTTCATAGATGGTATTGGCTTTATGATTTACTTTTTCAGGATCATACCATTGAGATTTAGATTGAAGAAAACATGCCACTAATATCAATAGGAGAAGAGGTTTTTGCATATAGCAATTTTATTAAAATTAAAACGAATTTCCGGCGCAATTGTTTAAGAGGTTGTTAATGGTGGAAGCGATTTAATAAATATTTCAGTTCCGGATTCTCCAATGAATCTTATTTGTTATGGCTTTATTCTTCTTTTGCATTCAGTTGATAGTTTGACCGTTTGGATTGTACGCCGTGATTGCTTTATGGCCGGTTGATTGCGTTAATTCTCTCTTGTAATTTAGTGAGTCTGCTTATTAGTTCGCTAAATGCTAACGGTTGCCCATAAATCATACTTGTTCTCATTTCCTGGTAGTCCTTTTCCCAAAGGGGTAATAAGTTGTCAGATGGTAGGAACCTGATGTTTTTGGGGCGATGTTTCGCATAATCAATCCCTGACAGAGGTGTAAACTTGCTGCGATGTATTACTATAGAGTCATATAGCTCAGCATTTTGTAATGCGATATTGGCGTATTCCGTTTGGCTCAGTTTTTCAATGTCGTACAAGTGTCGGCTAAGGCGTCCCACTCTTATTTTTTCAGGAGTTCTCTGAAACTCTTCATGCAATAAAAATATTTTTTCTAAAAATGTTCGTTCGGGGTTTACTACCGGAATAGTTATCGGTTTTTCTGTAAAAATATTGTCGGTATAAATTTCGGAAATGAATGTTCCGAAAGTCCGTTGCGAAAAAGGTTCTTTCAAAGAACGGCTTCCTACTTCCACTAAAACACCGGGTTTTAGATAAACGTCTTTCCCTGTAAGCTTTGGATAATAAATTTCAATAATCAATGGATCCTCATCATGATTTTCTACTTCACGGTATTTTACCAATACATCTTTAAAACCCAATTCAACAAACTTATTTTTCAGCTCCGGAGTAAATGTTTCGATAATGAACTGATAAGATTTTCTTCGCAATTTGCGAATTTCACCTTTGGCTAGTTCTCCTGCAAATCCCAAATATTCCCTATCCAGAGCCAGATCAATATCTTCGGAAAATCGTTGTATCAAATTCCAACCTTTGCTTAATGATGTGCCTCCTTTAAAAATAAGGCCGATGCATATTTCATTGAGAAAATTGCGGATAGAGTTTGCACTACCCACCAATCTTTTTCTACTGTAGCTATGGACAACTCTTTTTGTGTTGCTGCTGCTGCAAAAATTTCCTGCTGGTCTTGCTTAGATAATTGGAACCAATTTTGCAAGTTATTTTTTCTCATTTTCTATTTGTTGTAAAACGGGTAACATTATTTTTCTTATCCACGCAGGGGCAAGTCGTATATCGGGCTCAAGTCGCGTCGGTTTTTCGTGTTTCAGTAATTCCTGAATGTGTTTTATTTCTCTGTCAAGAACTTTGCCTTTCCCGATTTCTTTTAATGCCTGAATTGCCGAACCACTTATCTCGCCAACAGTGGCTAAGTTTTTTGGGCTGACTTTTTTGAATGTGATGCTTCGCTTGCCGATCTTGATTTTTCGTGCAGAACCATCAGTTAGGTAAATGATGTTCATTGGCACTTGCGTAGAAAGCCCCAAACGATTGAGTGCATACGAGCCTGTGGGTACAATTCTTGCCCTGTCTCTTTTGGCAATAGCAATGGCAACTGCTTCAAGGCCTGGTGTTAATTTTCCTATTAGCCTGTTTGTTGCAGGACGATAATAAATCCCTGTTGCAAGCCGTTCCAATTCACCTGCATTTACCAATCGTTCCAGTGCTTTATTGGCTGTTTTGGAATTGGCTATCCTGACAAAATTTTCCACAAAGAACAGCGAACCTCTCTTAGCTTTCTTTATCTTGTCAAGTACCTGTTTCTCAACGGTTATTTTCATATTGTCTTATTATCTTGTCGCAAATTTAGTAAATGTTTGCGACAAAAAAGTGTGATTTTTACTTGCTAAAATAGGATGGTCCGTGCATAATCAATTGCAAACTGATAATCTTTTTCTGAATTTTCCCCGATTGAATACTTCTTTCATTCAGCTTGCTCCATTAAAGTTTCAATTGTTTAATAAAGTTTGTTCATTCTAAACATTTTTTCTAATGTAAGGCATGTGTGTTATTGCCAACAACTAAAGAAGAAATTGAAAATTTGTCTGTTGAATTGCTATGTATATCCTGGTGATTTAATAATTCAAAAAGAATTTCTTTAAATTGTAAAAAATTATAGCATGACTACAAATACAGAAAATAAAATTAACGAATGGCTTTCGGGTAATTATGATGATGCAACAAAGAAAGAGATCCATGAATTGCAAAAGGCAGACACTGCAGAACTGGAAGATGCTTTTTACAAAGACCTTGAATTTGGTACCGGTGGCTTACGTGGCGTCATGGGTGTTGGCACCAACAGGATGAACAAATATACCGTTGGAATGGCCACCCAGGGATATGCCAACTATTTAAAAAAATGTTTTCCTGAAGTAAAAGTGGCCATTGCGCATGATGTAAGAAATAATAGTCGCCAGTTTGCTGAAATCGCTGCGCATATTTTTGCAGCTAATGGTATTAAGGCCTATTTATTTGAATCCATCAGGCCCACACCGGAGCTGAGCTTTACAATTCGTAAATTAAATTGCCAGGGTGGGTTAGTAATTACAGCGTCCCACAATCCTAAAGAATATAATGGTTATAAAGCATATTGGAATGATGGTGCTCAATTGACTCCTCCTCATGATAAAAACGTGATAGCGGAAGTAGAAAAAATTAAAGGTCTTGAAGATGTAAAATGGACTGGCAATGAGGATAATATTATCGAGGTGGGAAAAGATATCGATGAGGCCTATATTCAAATGGTTAAAGGATTGAGTGTGAATCCTGACGTCTGTGCCAGGCAGCATGATCTTAAAATTGTTTACACCCCAATACATGGTACAGGCATTATGCTTGTTCCCAAAGCGTTGGAGGCTTTTGGATTTGATAATGTTCATATCGTGGAAGAGCAAGCCACTCCTGATGGTAATTTTCCAACGGTCATTTATCCTAACCCTGAGGAAAAGGAAACAATGGATATAGGTTTGGCAAAAGCTAAAGAGCTGGATGCGGATATTTTGTTAGGGACAGATCCTGATGCGGACAGAGTAGGGGTGGGTGTTAAAAATAATCATGGAGAATGGGCATTGTTGAATGGAAATCAAACTGCATTACTGGCATTTAGTTATATCATTGAGGCACGTAAAAATAAGGGTGTAGCAGAGGCTAACGATATGGTGATAAAAACGATTGTTACTACAGATATGATAGATGCCGTTGCATTAAAAAATAACATCGCTTGCTACAATACACTCACCGGCTTTAAGTGGATTGCAGCATTGATAAGGGAAAAGGAAGAGAAAGAGAATTATGTGGTTGGCGGTGAAGAAAGTTTTGGCTTAATGGTAGGTGATCATGTTCGGGATAAGGATGCAGTGAGCGCAGTGGCGATCATCTGTGAAATGGCAGCGGTCGCAAAAGAGAAAGGCCAGACTCTTTTTCAAAAGCTTATGGAGCTATACACTGAATATGGATTTTATTATGAAAAATTAATTTCTCTTACTAAGAAGGGAATGAATGGATCTAAAGAAATCGCCGATATGATGCAGGGCTACCGTGATAATCCTCCCATGGAAATAGCCGGGAGTAAAGTGATGGAACTGCTGGATTATGAACTACAGGAAAGGAAAAATTTAGTTACAGGGGAAACCTCAAATATAGCTTTGCCCAAAAGCAATGTATTACAATTTATCACTGAAGATGGAAGTAAGATTTCTGCCAGGCCAAGCGGTACTGAGCCTAAGATTAAATTTTATTTCAGTGTGAAGGAAGAATTGAAAAGCATAGCGGACTTTGATAAAGTGCAGAACCTGCTTAACGGGAAGATTGAAAAAATTATCTCATCAATGAATTTAAAATAACCTACGCCTTCGATGAAAAAATATATTGCATTTAGTTATCTCCTTGTTGCTGTCGTTATAACACCGGTACTGAAAGCCGCGTCGGTAGATACAATAAATATATACAGCCGTAGTATGCACAAATTCAGCAAATGTGTAATTATGCTTCCCGAATCGTATAAGAATAGCGCAAACCGGTACCCTGTTGTTTACTTGTTGCACGGATATAGCGGGGACTATTCCGACTGGGTTAAAAAAGCAGCCATCGTGAAAAAATATGTGGATGAGTTTCAGTTAATCATTGTATGTCCTGACGGGCACTACAATAGTTGGTATGTAGATAGCCCTGTTGACAGCACTATACAATACGAAACATATCTGTCCGTCGAAGTGCCGGCCTATATTGATTCTGCTTATCATACTATTGCTGAGAGAGGATCACGTGCTATAACGGGTTTAAGCATGGGCGGGCATGGCGCCTTATCCATCGGCTGGAAGCAGGCTGACTTTTTTGGGGCTGCAGGTAGTATGAGCGGAGTACAAAATCTTGTGCCCTGGAAAAATAAATATGAAATGGTGAAAGTTTTAGGCGACACTCTTAATAATGCCAATTTCGTAAAATATTCTGTAGTAAACGTTGTCAAAGATGTTCCTGCCCAACTTGCTGCTATTATTTTTGATTGCGGAGTTGATGATCCTTTTATTGAGACTAACAGGCAATTACACAAGGAGCTCTTAGATCTTAAAGTTGCTCATGATTATACCGAACGAAATGGAAACCACAATTGGTCCTATTGGAATAATGCCATAGGATACCAACTTATGTTCTTTCATAAATATTTCATAGATGCGACAGAAAAATAATATTTTTTATTACCTGAATAAGATAGATGTGATCTTAATGCATTGATTTTTTAACTTTCTTATGCTACAATATACTAAAAAAAATTGGGTACATTTCAATCCAATAGCTACCAGATGTCACAGCGCAATTGGTTTTTAGAGACACAAACCACAGCCCCCAAGCCATATTGCAATTTATTTCAAATAATATATGCTAATTATTTCCAATAGTATATGCTATATTTATATTAGAGGATAAGATTTTTGTACTGATAGTTAAAGAATAAATTTGTAATTTGCAGATAATAAAGTAACTAAGTAGTTTGCGTTTTTTGGCAATGTTTTTGATTTCATGGTAAGGTGATAAGCCCAAAATAAAGTACTTGTATCCAATATCCTGGCAATTTTCCAATAATTATGATTTACTTGTTGTATCCAATTTCATTCTGAAGAACTACCCGGTACAAATTGTTATTGAAGAACCTACGAATTTAAGGGCAGCAATCTTTGTTGCCCTTAAATTATTGTATAAAATGGATCTCCAATAATTGGTTAAGCAAAGATTTATTACCAAAATTTATCCAGCCAGTCTTACATTGTTTATGCTGATCAGTATTTTGTCAACTTTTTATTTCCCCGTTTAAGTGATGGCCGCTATATCGGGCTTTATATTCCCACATTGAGGCAATTCGTTGTTAACTTTCCGATTTTAAAACTATCACAAAAAAAACATCCCCAAACTTATTACGGTTTGAGGATGCAAAAATGAAAAAACTACTTTATGCTAATTGGCCGAGCCTTTTCAAATAATGGATGTGGGATGCAATCGCCTGATGCATTTTTGGGAATTCGATATAATCAATTCCATATTCTCTACAGGTGTTTTTAGTGATCTTACTGATTGCAGGATAATGCACGTGGGAAATAAGTGGGAACAAGTGATGTTCTATCTGAAAATTCAATCCTCCCAGCAGCCATGAAATTGTTTTGCTTTTAGTCGCAAAGTTGGCAGTAGTGTTTATCTGATGAATTGCCCATTCACTTTCAATTTTACCTGTTACCTCAGTCGGCATCGGAAACTCGGTATGTTCCACAGTATGCGCCAATTGAAACACGATGCTGATAGCTAAACCGGTGACCATAGTGATAATAAGAAAACCGATAATCCACTGAGTAAAGCCTAAAAGCATAATAGGAAGCACAACAAACATGAACATATAAATTACTTTTGCTGTCCAGAATGAAATATGTTCCCAGGTAGTCATTTTTCTAAGCGGCATCGAACCGATCTTGCCCTTAAAATACTTCTGGTAATCAGTCATAAATATCCAAATCAGGTGAAGCAACGCATATAAGAACCAAAAATAATATTGCTGGAATTTGTGTAGTTTCATTCTCTTTTGAGTAGACGCAAATCTAAGCCAGGGACGTGCTTCAATGTCATCGTCTATTCCGTCGATATTGGTGTAGGTGTGATGGATAATATTATGCTTCATGTTCCACATAATCGCACTGCCGCCTAAAAAATTTAAAGAGCCTCCGGCAGCTTTATTGATTAGCTTATACCTGCTAAAGCTTCCGTGAGCACCATCATGCATTACATTAAATCCAATAGCCGCGGTTAATAATCCAAAAATCACGCACTCAGGAATAGCGATCCATACCGCAGGAGTAAAAAACACAAGATGGACATACATAGCCACATAAAGAGTGAAAAATAATATTGCTTTAAAAGTGAGAGCTGACGTGCCTGTCATCGGGCGATGGTGATCAGTGAAGTATTGATTTACACGATGTTTTAATACCTCGTGAAAATCTCCTCTGCCCTTAAGAAATTTTGGAGTTGTCATTATTCTTATTTGTTTTTTATAAATTATTATTGATTGTTTTACGTAACATTCTTAATAAAGGCATCAAATGATTTCACGCCTATTATTTTTTTTGAAAGAAACCCTTCTGCGTGCTCTACTCCGATCAGTCTTCCAAACATTTTTGAGCGGTTAATCACACTTTCTAAAAATCCGGGAGTAGAAATATAAGTTTGCGGCTCATTGTTATTAACGCTATCATTCGTAAAGAATTGCGTCTTAAATGCTTTAATCGCCTTTACTTTTGTTTCGATCACGTCAGATATATCGAGTACGAAAGAAGGGCTGAAATACATATCCTGTATAAAATTGAATACATATTTTGGCCTCCATGCTTCCTGCTTCATTTGCGCTTCAAAAGTTTCAATTTTTCTCAACCCTGATAAAAAAGAAGCATCGTCTACCAATTTTGCAGCGCGTCCATGATCTGGATGTCGGTCATCAGGAGCATTGCATAAAATGATATCAGGCTGGTATTTTCTAAGAACTGTGATTATTTTTCGCTGATTCTCTTCGTCATTCCTGAAAAAAGCATCAGCCATATCTAAATTATCTCTTACATCTACGCCTAAAATTTTTGCAGAGTTTTCTGATTCCTCTTTCCTGGTCTGTGCCGTGCCACGCGTACCTAATTCACCTCTTGTAAGATCTATAATTCCAATCTTTTTTCCCTGCTTTTTTTCGACTAATAAGGTGCCGGCACAACCTAATTCTATGTCATCAGGATGCACCCCGAACGCTAAAATATCTAACTTCATTTTTAATCTAAGTATTTCAATAGAGAAAAACAGGGAACAACAACAAGCACAAAGGTAAACGAAAAGAGTGGATCCGTTGTGGTTTTATGATTTTATATGTAAGTATAACTAACTGCTTCTATCCTGCATATCCATACATTCTTTGTACTTCCTTGACAATGGTTTCCATTTCAGCGTCATTTCCAGCGGCATCATACGGCTGTTTAAGATCGCTTCCAAAAATGAATGCAACGGTTTGCCAGAAACGGGCAGTAAATCCGCCTTTTAATTCTTTTAAAATATTGTAACAGTTGGTACCCCCCGTTTCCCGGTTTATTAACTTCATCAATACTTTTCCCTGGTAAACGGATAAATTTTTTAATGGTTCGGTAAATTCTTTTTTCAACTCCTTTTCCCGGCTATTAATGTATTTGTGTACTTCTTTTTTATCGCTATTATTGGCAATATGACTTTCAATGTCGCTAAAAACCCATCCTGCGCGTTTGGCATAAGGATAGGTGACATAAATTGCATTTCTGAGCCTGGTCCATTCTGCCCTTGCACGTGGATTCACTTTACCCCATACATATACGCCTGCAAGTGTTTTTGCTTCTATCGTATCGCCTTCATATATTACTGCTGACGAAATAATTGTATCATTGATACCATATTGTGGGGTGGGAGGAGGACTGACACCTCCATTGGATTGCGCCTGCAATAATGCAAAAAAAGCAGAGCATACCCATAACAGGATGGTAAAAAATAAGTTTCGTAATATTTTAATCACCGGATACATAGCTTTTGTAAAAATATTAATTATACAGGTGAATGCAAATCATTTTTAGTAAATAATTATATAAAGTAAATACGGAAATCTACAGGTATATAGTTTGGTGTAGTATTTTTGTTTCCTTAATATCAGGCCAACCTAATTATTTGCCAATAAAAACATATAGAATAGTGCAATTAAAACCAGGCCGATAGACACATATGCCACGGATTTCGGTGCTTTTACCCTGCTGACGAGAGAAACTATAAAGCCACAAGACATGATTACCAGTCCCAGCCACACTAAATTAATATAAGGGAAGTAATAAGCTTTCAGTGTAATAAATTCAGTGAGCTTATCAGTCTCTTTGGAATTAATTTTAAATTTTTTACCGCCGTCAGCCAGACCTGAAAAATTCAGATATAGATTTTGCGTAGTAACGGTATCATTAATAAGATCTAATTCCTGGTTATGAATGGTAAGCGCAGGATAAGCCTTGTATCGTGTACCATTTTTGGCATATACAGTTATTTCTGCCACCAAAGCAGTATCCGTAGGTGAAAAATTAAACCTTTCGTTAGTAGGATTTTTTAGAATGTCATTCAATACGTAAAATCCATTTGAATAAAACACAGAATCTCCGATTGCCATTTCATGTGGGCGATATGTCGTGGTATCGCCTTCTGTATTTGGAACGGAAATAGTAGAAATGTAGGTAAAGATATCGTGAGTAAGGTAATGTTTCGTTCCGGGGTTGGAAGTCAGATTATTATCCTTCATTTTATAGGCATCAGGCGACAATACAAAATCTTCCTTTACTTTCCCGGTACTGCTATCAATCCTTTGAAAGTGAATGTTATAGAATGTTCTTGTTTTTTCATTCGATGCTGAATCATTCAAATAAGTGACCGTATAATCGCCCATCCGTGTAGGCACCTCTTTCAGCAGGGTAAGATTTTCCATCGGGTTTTCGGTAGCTCTGCCGGTAGGATCCTTATCAAACGGAATGAACAACCCTGTTTTGCTATTATCACTAATCACTTTTCTGTTACCAGACGAAATCAACATACCTCCAATCATCAAGGCAAATCCAAGATGGGCGATCGCTGCTCCACCTGCTTTTAGCTTCCATTTCAAAACTGACTGAAGGTAGGTTGCATTGGCCACCACAGAAAAAAGAGAAGCAAATAACGCAAGATAAATAGCTACTAAAAAGCCGGGTCCCTTTTTGGTAAATTCAATTGGGTAAAAAAACACGATCAGCGCTGTAGCAACCGCTGATATTCCCAGCGGCCAAGATAATTTTTTTATTAAATATTTTTTATTGGTATTTTTATATTTAAGAAACTGGGAAGCGCCGGTAAGTACACCAACAATCACAGCAACCAGCACCAGCACTTTGTTATATGCAAATTCCCTATCCTGCGGATCAGCAAGGTGAGTTCCAAATATCTTATTATAAACCGGCAATGAAGTAATGGAAATCACAAACAAAGCAGAAAGAAAAAGAATCAGTGAACCTATAAACATCCAGAACTCCCTGGAGGAAATATCCTCTTCTTTTTGAATTGATGGAATGCTTTTATAGTTTTTGAAAAACATAAAAAGCACAGGTAATGAGATAGCCAATACATAGATGCCAATCAATATGTTCATAGCCATTCCTGCTTCGGTGAAGGAATGTACCGAAGAGTCGCCAAGTATCCCGGTGCGGGTGAGAAAAGTAGAATAAAGAACAAACAAATAAGCCAGGATGATAAATAAATAAGAGGCTCTCAATGCATGTTTGGTAGCATTAAAAATAGCCATACAGTGAAGCCCGGCAACAAGTATCAGCCACGGTACCAATGCTGCGTTTTCCACAGGGTCCCATGCCCAGTACCCACCAAACGATAGTGATTCATAAGCCCATTTTCCTCCCATCATCACCCCGGTGCCCAGTACGCAACCGCTGAACAAAGTCCACGGCAGTGCTGCTTTTACCCATCCTCCCCAATCTTTGGTAATTAAAGATGAATAAGCGAATGCAATCGGCACTATCGTACTTGCGAAACCAAGGAATAATACAGGAGGATGGATAACCATCCAATAATTTCTTAATAAAACATTTAAACCAATTCCATCTTTTATATAGCTTAAATAATTGGCCTGCGCAAAGATGGGGCCTGTCAGCTCATTCCTGGTTAACGTAAATGGATTGCTCCCGATGCGTACATCAAAAATGTACAATCCTAAGACCATCAAGGTCAGAAAAATTTGCGCAGTACTCACAATCGTCATTACCGGCGCTTCTCTTTTTTTAGCAGTAAAAATTAATACAATACCGAGAGCGCAATGCCACAATGCCCATAATAAAAAACTCCCTTCCTGACCTTCCCAGATGCAGGCTAATAAATACTTTGGCTCCAGCTCTTTCGATGCGTGCTTATAAGCGTACAGGTACTCAAAATAATGTTGTGAACAGATATAATAAATACAGGCGAAAACGGCTAAAAGGGAAAATGCCTGGATAAAAAAGGCCCCACGGGCAAATCGAAGCCAGGATTGCTTTTCACCTTCCTGTTCATTAGTGAGATTTGCGATCTTAATTTTCGTAGCCTTAAAATAGGCGATAGTAGAAATGACAGAAGCTACAAATGCCAGCAATACAAAAAAATGTCCTACCTGTCCTGGTAGTAAATGTTCGTTCTCAAATGTCATGTGGCAGTCTTAATATTGGGTAACCGTTTTTTCCAATTGCTTTCTATCATCCTTGTATTTAGATGGGCATTTGAGTAAAATATCGTTGCATTCAAAAACATTACCCTGCATTTTTCCTTTTAAAACAACCCGCTCACTTTGTTCTAACTCCGGGGGTTTTGTATTGTGATAGATAACCTGTGTGCTGTTGCCCAGGCTATCTATTGCATAAAAAGACAGGTAATTGGGATCTTTCAGAGCATCGTATTGTATAGGTTTAGATTTATCAAGCTTTGCAATAAGGTGCACATATTGACCCTGTTTCTCCTTTGCAGAACCGATCGTATCATAGGTAGAAAAATCTACAGAGTACATTAATAAGGCTCCGATGGCCGCTGCAATGGCAACTAAAATAATTATACTGGAAGTTTTCATTATTGCTATTTTGGAATGGCAAATTTAATGAAAATTACTCTACCAATGTCCTAAATTTTAATTGATTCCTGCCATCGATGCATTTCAAATTGTCGCTGCGATTTCGGTCGGTGGAGTACACCGACCTATGCTGGGCATGTGTTTGTGTATTCGCAAACCAATTGAACTGCGACAATTTGAAAAGTTTTAACTGATTTCTTCCATCTTTCATCATTTTGAACATTTAAAATCTGATCCATATCCGATTTTCGCGATGGGTATTAGCTTCACAAACGCATACAACTTTGGGCGATGTCCTCAGCAACCACAATCGTGTGATGAGAATTGGTTGCGATAAGTAAAAAAATAATCATGTGTATTTAAAAAAAAAATTACTTTTACGGTTTCATTTAAATCATTCATAAATTTTAAACCAATCATTACATAACTTCTCACATGAAAAAAATTCTGTTGACTATACTCGTTCTTCTAATTGTTGTAATTGGCGGCCTAGCCTCTTATGTAAAATTTGGATTGCCGGATGTAGGCGCTGCACCAGATTTGCATGTTACTGCTACTCCTGAAAGAGTTCAACATGGTAATTATCTCGCTAATCATGTAACCCTTTGCATGGATTGTCATTCTACCCGCGACTGGAAGAGGTTTTCCGGTCCGATGATACCCGGGACTAATGGCAAAGGCGGTGAATTTTTTAACAAAGACATGGGATTTCCGGGAGAGTTTTATTCAAAAAATATTACACCGGCGAATCTTAAAGATTGGACGGATGGGGAGATTTTTCGTGCCATTACTACGGGTGTAGATAAATGGGGCAACGGGCTATTTCCTGTGATGCCTTACCACAATTATGGCAAGATGGACAAAGAAGATATTTATGATATAATAGCTTATATAAGAAGTTTACCTCCCATCACAAATAAAACACCTGATCACCGGGTTGATTTCCCGATGAATTTTATACTAAACACGATACCGGCGAAAGCCTCTTTTACAGAAGAGCCTCCTAAGTCAGATACTTTAAAATACGGTGCTTACTTGACTAACGCTGCTGCTTGTATGGAATGTCATACGCCGGTTAATAAGGGCCAGGTTATTCCGGACATGGCCTTTAGCGGCGGACGTGTGTTTAAAATGCCTAATGGTGAAGTCCATTCTGCAAATATTACCCCTGATAAAGTATCCGGCATTGGAAACTGGACAGCAGAAGAATTCGTTGCAAGATTCAAAGTATTCGCAGATACAGCGAATACACCAATAATAGCCTCCGGCGAAGTTAATACTATCATGCCTTGGGAAATGTTTGCGG
>JBDTJI010000192.1:0-4475 GCA_039935935.1 Ginsengibacter sp.
CAAATAATACTTTGGCAGGAAACAATGCTCTGCTTGGAGGAGGAGGTATCTATGCAGAAAACAGCGGCAATACCAAAATCAGGAATACCGTAATCTATGGCAATAGCGCAGGACTTGGTTTCGTAAATGGACTCCCCAAATTATCTTACAGTTTTGTAGAAGGAAGGAGTGATGTTACCAATGGAAATATTGCAGGCTCTGTTGACCCACAGTTCACGGAATTCTATCCATACACCGATGCTCCATTTATCACAGGCAACTATATTTTAAAAGCTACAAGCCCCGTTGCAGACAAAGGCGACAATTCCTTTTATCAAACAGGGAGTACTCCTGATCTTTCCGCCATCACTACCGATGTATTGGGAAACACAAGATTTTATAACACTACCGTAGATATGGGCGCTTTCGAATATCAGCCGGGTGCTCTGCCATTAAAATTGATTTCGTTTGAAGCATTATTTAAAAACAATGCTGTGAATGTATCCTGGCAAACAATGGTTGAAGTCAACGTATCTCATTTTGAAATAGAGCGCAGCTCCAATGGAATTTCTTTTGTGAAGGTTGGCGTTCAAGAGGCCGAAGGTAGAGGAATCTATGATTTTGATGATATGAATCTGCCTAACGGCAATATTTATTACCGGCTAAAAATGGTAGACAAGGATGGACAAAGTGAATATAGCAATGTGAAGCTGGTGAAAGTTTTGAACTTTGATACCTCAGAGATTATTACGTATCCTATTCCTTCTAATGGCCAGATTTATATTACTAACAAAAATAAAACACCTATAAAAGGTTTGTTCAGCGTTTTGACAACATCAGGGAAAACAGTAATGCAAACTTATTCCAACCCGGTTGACATTCATTCTTTGGTTCCGGGTATGTATTATATTAAGGTCGCTGACGCAACAGGAAAATTAATTGGTACACGAGCAATTATAAAATATTAAAAGAAAAGAGATTACCAGAGCCGTTATTGAGCAGTGGTGATATACCTAGCCATCAATAGAGAATTCAGTTTCGATAGTCCTTGCGGTAAACAAGGACTATCTCTCATTTTATTTTTGGTGCTGTTAATAGAGACAGCCCTGATTTGGGAGGATTAAAAGTCGCGCCGATTGATGTAAGTTTAGTAGGCAAGATTTCCTGTTAATATCGGCTTTGTTGCTAAGTGATCGCGATCAACTTTCCCGTCCTTTTTTGGCAAGTAATGATTCATCTCAATATTAATTCCGCCCAATAAAAATTAAGCTCATCTATCTTATTATTTTTCCAAAATTCGTCCATAAGTTTTCAACACCTTGTGCAAAACAACCTCATTCGGATATTTTTAAGATAGCTACCTTGTGCCTGTTCTGGTGTGATGACAACGGTGGTTGTATCATTAAAAGGGAATCCGGTGCAAACCCGGAACTATCCCCGTAGCTGTAATCCTGGTGCATAAAACTGCATTGTATTTTTAGTAATTCTAAAAACGCCACTGTCTGTATTACCGGATGGGAAGGCCGCCGAAAATCGGGAAAGTCAGAAAACCTGCCAGCACAACTTGTAAAACAAAAACTTTCGGAGGAAAAGTGACGTCGTCATCTTTACTGCTATATCATTTTGCAGTGCATCTGTCGCCTCATAGCCTTCTCCCTGGTATTTATAACAATAAAAAAATAATTTTATATGGGACTATTTGATAAAAGAGTCAACTACAAACCTTTCGAGTATCCTGAAATTTTACAATTTACAGAAGCCATCAACCGCTCTTTCTGGGTACATTCTGAAGTAGATTTCACCGCGGACACCCAGGATTTTCACTCACTTTTATCCGATACGGAACGAAGCGCTATTAAGCGCAGCCTGCTTGCCATCGCACAAATTGAGGTAGCTGTAAAATCATTCTGGGGCAGTTTATATACTCATTTCCCTAAGCCAGAACTGAATGGATTAGGAAGCACATTTGCAGAATGTGAGTTCCGTCACTCTGAAGCTTATTCGCGTTTGGTAGAAGTGTTGGGATACAACAATGAATTTGAAAAATTAATTGAAGTACCGGTAATCAGGGAAAGGATTGATTATCTTTCCCGTGCGCTAAGTAGTACCAAATCAACTAACAAAAGGGAATACAGTATGGCGCTCATATTGTTCACCATCCTTATTGAGAATGTTTCCCTGTTCAGCCAGTTTGCTATTATCCTCTCTTTTCCGCGCTTTAAAGGATGGATGAAAAATGTGAGTAATATTATTTCCTGGACTTCTATTGATGAACAGGTTCACGCCAATGCAGGTATCTTTCTTATCAATAAAATAAAAGAAGAATATCCCGAAGTACTGGATGAAGCAACGTTGTCAAATATTGCCTATATGGTAAGAGAATCCATTGAGATAGAAGAACAGATCATTGACTGGATTTTTGAAAAAGGTGAAATAGAAATGATTTGCAAAAAAGACCTCGTCAACTTTATTAAATTCAGGGTGGATGAAAGCCTTACAAAGATCGGTTTGCCTGAACAATACTTCATCACGATGGAACAATATCATCCTATGAAATGGTTTGAAGAAGAAGTATTCGCCAACAGCCTGGATGACTTTTTTGCCAAACGCCCGGTAGATTATACCAAACATGATAAGAGCATTACTGCCTACGATTTATTTTAAGAAAAATTATTATTATAAAGCCCGAACAATATGGAAACAATATTTGAAACAGCACCGGTAAATGAAAGACTGTGGTGGAAAAACGAAGAGAGTGAACAAAATTTAAACCGCGGTTATCTTTTAAAAGGCGAGACCGTAGAAAAAGCTATTGAAAGAATTTGTACTGCTGCCGCCCAACGATTGTATAAACCTGAACTGGCTGAGGCATTCCAGGAAATGGTGGAAAGAGGATGGATGAGCCTCAGCTCCCCTATTTGGGCCAATATGGGTACGGAGAGAGGATTGCCCATTTCATGCTTTAATGTACATGTGCCCGATAACATTGAAGGCATTACCCATAAACTTGGCGAAGTTATCATGCAAACCAAACTAGGTGGCGGCACTTCGGGTTATTTCGGCGGCCTGCGAGGACGAGGAAGTGCGGTAACAGACAACGGAAAAAGCAGTGGTGCCGTTAGTTTCATGCGGTTGTTTGATACTGCTATGGATACTATTTCACAAGGCGGTGTACGTAGAGGCGCTTTCGCGGCCTATCTCGATATTGATCATCCGGACATCATGGAATTTTTACAGATTAAAAACATAGGCCATCCCATACAGAATTTATTTTCCGGAGTTTGTGTACCCGACTATTGGATGCAGGATATGATTGACGGGGATATGGCCAAGCGTGAAATCTGGGCACGACTCCTGGAATGCCGTCAGCAAAAAGGGCTTCCGTATATTTTCTTTACAGATAATGTAAATCGAAATAAGCCCCAGGTTTACAAAGACCTCAACTACACGATTCATGCAAGCAATCTTTGTTCAGAAATTATGCTGCCATCTACGGAAGATGAATCTTTTATATGTTGCTTATCATCCATGAATTTAGAAACCTATGACGAGTGGAAGGATTCTGATGCAGTACGTCTCGCCATTTTTTTCCTGGATGCAGTATTACAGGAATTCATTGTCAAGACCGACGACAATCATTATCTCGCCAATGCCAACCGTTTTGCAAAAAGACACCGGGCTCTGGGGCTTGGTGTATTAGGCTGGCATTCTTACCTGCAAAAAAATAGCATCCCTTTCGAGGGGATGCGTGCCAAGCAACTTACTTCTCTCATCTTTAAAGACATTCGCGAAAGAGCCGATAAGGCCACACAGGATCTTGCGCGTATCTATGGCGAAGCGCCGCTGCTAAAAGGCTACGGCCGCAGAAATACCACCTTACTGGCAATAGCGCCAACAACATCTTCGTCTGCTATACTGGGACAAGCCTCACCGGGTATTGAACCCTTCAGCAGCAATTACTATAAGGCAGGCCTCTCCAAGGGAAATTTTATGCGGAAGAATAAATATCTAAAAAAAGTATTGGAAGAAAAAGGGATTAACAACGAAGATACCTGGCGCAGCATCATGCTTCATCATGGCAGCGTACAGCACCTTACTGAACTTAATTCCGAAGAAAAAGCAGTGTTCAAAACCTTTAAAGAGATAAGCCAGTTAGAGATCATTCAACAGGCTGCCGTCCGCCAGCAATACGTAGATCAGTCGCAAAGCCTCAACCTGAACATCCCTTCTAATCTGCCGGTAAAGGAAGTTAACAGGCTCATGATTGAAGCGTGGAAACTGGGCATAAAAACATTGTATTACCAACGCAGCCAAAGTGTTTCAAAAGAACTGGTGACAAGCCTGGTTGATTGTAAGAGTTGTGAAGGCTAACAGTGGATAGACGATAATTGGTAAATCATAGTCGATAGTAGGCCTCAAATCTAAAAATAATTATAGCTTTCTTTTCAAAGTCTAACATTTATGATGGTCAGGAACGACAGTACTTTCGATGAATA
>JBDTJI010000193.1:0-13375 GCA_039935935.1 Ginsengibacter sp.
TACCAGGAGTAAATGAGGCATATTTTTCATCTATTTCACTACACAGAGGACAACGACAATAATTAACATTGTCATTCTGACTTACAGACCAATATAATGCCCCAGGATTTTTCTCAATAGCCGATTGGAGGCTTATACAAACAATCTCTAAAACATCCGGATTACTTAAGCACAATTGAGCCTCGGGTTGCACTCCTGTTCCATCCCAGGATGCAACGCCCCCCGGGTGACGTTTGCCATTATAAAAACTGAAATATTCCGGATGAGATTCTCCATATTCTTTTGGGTTTAATAAGCTGCCGAAAGTGTGAACCCAAGACCCCCATTCGCTGTTATTTGCAGCTTTCTCACCATGGGAATCTAATTTATGCCAAACCTGGTACTCAGGATCAACTGCATCTCTATAATAATCTTCCCGATAGGTAAAAGCCGGCACCTCTATATCATTAATTGAGTTTAAGATAATAGTTTTCTTTTTTGGGACATAAGTTACTGCTGATGAATATTTACGGCAACCCATATACTTTTGAAGGAAGGTGTAAACACCATATAGAGTGCCCTTTCCAGTCCCGCCCGCAATCAAAAGATTTTTGCCCGTATTCTTAATAACAAATCCATCTTTTATTAGCTTTTCAAAAGGTACGTCCTTCAACTCGCGTCTATTTACATTACCTATCAGGATCTCATCTGCCCCAGCTTTCATATTATCTGACTCAATCGGTATATCAGCCTTAGAAATCCTATGGATGTAATCCTGGAAAACTTTAGCTGCCTGAATTTCTACGACAGTAGCTTTTGCAGGAATGATGATCCTGCTTTTTGATACTCCCAAATTTACCAGGGTAAATTGTTGAGCTTGCAGTGTTGCTAAGAGGAAAATTGTAATTGGCAATAGAATCATTTTTTTCATAACGTATCTATATTTTAGCTTAATCATTTAAAATATTCTAAGATATACTCTACTTCCTGCCCATCCTTCCCTTCTAATCACTATCTATTGTTTATACATAGAATCTAACTGTTTCTGGAATTGTGACATTAATGTATTAATTCAGATGACATTAAAATTATTCAGCCATGAGGAATCAGGCATTTTAATTAATATTCTCGTTTTGTGTCTACCTCAGTATTAAATTTCATATCCGTACTATTTCCGCTCTGACAGGAACTTTGTATATCCATCGAGATATTGATCCGGAGTGATCCTGCCTTCTCTTACTCGCGAAACATTTGCTCGTTGACAACCATAAACAAAGGCGTAAAGAATCTTAACTATTTTCGGATTCGGTTTTAGTGTATTGTCTTTGGCAACAATAAAAGCCCCTTGTTTTCCCGTCTTTTGATCTCTTGCAATCTCGAGCATTGCATAATGCACCGGCAATCGAGCTGTTTTTACGCGTTGCAACAATTCAGGCGATCCAGATACCGCCTTTTCAGCCCTATCAAAAAGTTGGTTATAGACTGTGACTAATGAATCAGAAAGAAATGTTTTTCTTTCCTCTACCGGATTTCCGTAAATGCTCAATTTAACTCCGGATTTCTCCATTTCATTATGCAAAAGATCAATGTATTGCCTTATCATTCCCGAAGCATTGCCATAATATCCGGACAAAAAATCATTCATTACCTTATTAATATCTACATCGGGATTCCAGAGTAGTTTAGCTATAAGATAAGCTCGCAATTCTGAAAATTCACCTCCTGTTTCAGGGTTCCCTTCCGAGAAGATCATCTGAACTCCATTATCATGTAAGTATTGAAGATTTGGTTGAAGTGTGTGGAGGTTTGGGAAGGGGGACATCAGATTTGAAAACTGAACCACATAATCCCACAATATAATGTTATGGGTTAAACGAGTCCATCCGATGAGGTCATTAGAAAATGAAGTATCACCTGTAGCGAAAGGGACATTTCTTGGACTTTCGATGTTGCATAACATAATATTCACATTTTCCCTTGGGACAATACCTTTTGGCGGAACGCGGGTATATTGGTAAGCAAGTGTAGATATGATTTTATCAGGAAATTTTTCTGCCACTTTATTAACAAAAGTTAATAATGATCCCTGCCCTATTGGTGAATACCCGTGGTTATGTGTTCCATACATTTTACTCCCAGGAGCAAATGAGGCGTATTTTTCATCTAATGCCGAGCATAAAGGGCCCTTGCAATAATTTACATTATCATTTTGACTTACAGACCAGTACTGTGCTCCAGGGTTCTCCTTGATATTTGTTTGTAAACTTTTACAAACGATATCCAAAACATTTGGATTGGTTAAGCATAGTTGCGAAATAACTCTTCCTGATTCAGAATAGCCGGGATGACGCTCCCCATCGTAAAAGCTAAAATATTCAGGATGAGATTCTCCATATTCTTTAGAACCCAACAATTGGTCGAACGTGTGAACAAAGGATCCCCATTCGTTTCCTGTGTCGGGTTTGCCAAAACAATTATCAAGTTTGTGCCAATCCATATATTCCTGATCCTTTAATACATCTGCATAAAAATCAACCCGATAGGTGAAAGCGGGGACCTCCATCTCATCAATGGAATTTAGAATAATCGTTTTCTTTTGGGGAACATAAGGAGCAACTGCCGGCGAATATTTTCGGCAGCCCAGGTACTGTTCAAGGAAAGTATATACACCATACAGCGCTCCTTTTCCAGTCCCCCCGGAAATAATCAGTCTTTTTCCGGTATTCTTAATAAATAAGCCGTCTTTCTTCAATTTTTCCAATGGCACATTATTCAATTCTGGCCTATTTACATTACCTATAAGGATCTCATTATTTTCTGGCTTTATATTATCCGCCCCGATAGGTATAATAGCTCCTGAAATTCTCTGAATATAGTCCTGGAAAATCTTTGCTGCCTGGATTTCTACTGCATTAGCTCTCTCTGGAATAATAATCCTGCAATTTGACTTGCCCATATTTACCAAGGTAAATTGTTGAGCTTGCACCGCAAACAAGAAGAAAATTGTTATTGAAAATAAAGTTAATTTTTTCATATCTATATTATTTTTTTACTTTTTAAAAAATTGGTATTAGTTTAATTCTACTATTACTTACTCTTTTTTCGTTTTTCTACCTTGCCAGCTACTTTTACCATTATCTGTGACTACTTCCTGAAGAGTCCTTGAAAACCGATCATCCACTTCTTCCACCAGTTTTACTCCCAGAGGGTGGGTCAATCGTTTTTGCCAGACTTGTATGTGAGATAAGCCCATTTCTCAGAGAAAAAACTGCCTTTCATAGCTAGGACTACCTTTTGCATGTTAGAGGACAAGTATGGGTGAGACAATCCCCGGCCCCAGTAAATCCATGGTCCTGTAGTAATATAAAAAAATGGGTTTAGAAATCGTGGACCCGACTTGATTTTAATTATTTTTTCTTTTAAATATACCATGAATACGGAATTTAATTCTTTGCTAATTTCATTTTAAAATTATTCTGGCAAACAAAAGTTATTTTTCGGTAATGATATTTTTTTCTCTCCAGGCTTTAACACCGTTTTCCAATAACCCGCCTGATCCCCAGATATGATATGAAAAGTACCAGGTAGTGTTTTGAAATATTGGAACCCACAGCCATATCCATCTTGCTTTGTGCAATAGCATATTCCACATTAGGTGCAACAATTTTAAAAAGATTTCCATAACGGGTCCATTCCTGGTGGGTGTTATGCCAATAAGTCGTATATCCGTTAAAAAAAAATTCGTCTTGAACTACTTTTTCATTGGGATGAAATGAACCTTTATATTTAATATTATCCAATTTAGGAGTAGATACACAACTTTGCATTAGGCCGAAAATGAACATCAATAAAACAGCAAACTCAATTCTCATTAGTTTTATTATTTAGCATAAGTACAATAAGATAATAATATAACCTGGTAAAATTCTAATATAAAATGAATGCAATTCTATTTTGCATTTTCAACAAAGTTGTTAAAAGACTCAATGGTTTCACGATATTCAGCATAATGAGTTATATTTTCGCGCTCTGCGATAAGTTTAAATTTATTATAAGTACCATCATTACGTGCAATAACAGGGCTCCGTTTACATTTAAGATATAATATAGGTAGGGATGTCATTTGAACACGCATTAATATTTCATCATTATCAGCAACTTTCTCAGCCTTTTCAAATATCAGCAGTGACGCTTCTACTAAATTTTTTGAAAAGATTTTATCATCGGGCTTTAATCCAATGTGCATGTGGGTATCTGGTGTAATCAAAATATTTAGTAAATCAAAATATTGACGCACATATTTACCAGATCTGCCGTAATAGCCATACATAAAATCGCTTATAACTTCCTCGACATTACAAACAGGGTTCCAAAGCAAACGAGAGATTAAATAAGATTTAAGTTCTGAAAATTCTCCTCCCCGACTCTGATAGGCAGCTTGTTCCATAATACCAATAGCATTATTTTCCCGGAAAGTCTTGATATTTGGCTGAAGCACATTAAAATTTGGATATGGCATAATATAATGGGCAAAGTTTACTACATAATCCCAAATGTAAAGGTGTGGCGCTATTGAGGACCATACTTTCATATCTTGCATAAACGACTGATTTTGAGGACAGGATTTTAAATCATGAGAAACACAAGCTTCGATCGGACATAACCGAACGACAACATTTTTTTGTGGGCGAACCTTTTTAGGTGGTGTACGAGTATATTGATATGCTAACGTTCCAATAAACTTATCCGGGAACTCTTTTTCTACGGATTTAGCTATTTGGTTAACGAACCAAATCATTATCCCTGATTCAGCTTCTTCTTTTTTTACAATTGCCTGGCATTTATCGCACTGGCACGGGTTACGCCAGTCATTTTGCGAAACAGAGTAGATTAGATATTCAGGACTTTCACGCATTTTATTTTTTACTCTTTCCGTGATGATCCTCAAAACATCGGGATTGCTAAGGCATAATTGCGCCCTTTCGTAAATTCGTTTTCCGTCAATTAAACTATAATATTCCGGATGCTTTTCATAAAATTCTGAGGGTGGCATTAGAGGATAAAAGGTATGCACTGCCCAGTAAGCATCTACTCCGCCAGGTTGATCCATATAAGTCATTCGACCGTTCATCTTATTTCTCGCAGCCCAAACCGGATCGAATGCTTCAAAATAAAAGTCATTACGAACGCGAATCCCGGGAGATTCGGCATGCTCATATATTCCAAATCTTGATTCTTTCCTTTTTGGAATCAGAGTTACTGAAGGTGTGTACCATCTACACCCAAATTCATTTTCCAGAAATGCCATGACACCGTACATTGTTCCACGTTGTCCTCCCCCGTAAATAAAAATATCAGCTTCTGAACTAAAATAATGATACGACTCATCCAGATCAACCGGTTTTGCTAATCCTGTTTTATTTTTAATTACGTCATTATAACCTAATACAATTTGAGGTCCTTCATGCGGTTGAAACAAATTCTGGATCGGAAAATATATTCCACTGATTTCACTTAACCAATGCTGTAGCTCAAAGGCTGCCCAACGTTCCGATTCTGAAGCCTTATCATCAATGGCGATCCTGTAGCTTGTTTTCATATTCGAAAACAATACATATTCATTTTGATTAAACTCTTTTTGAGTGGTTTGTCTCAATAAGTCTTGAGCCTGACTCACTCCGAAAATTAACCACATAAAGCAAAATAAGATTAATGGACTTTTCTTTTTCATTTCAAAATAATTTAACGGGTTCGTTTACGGATGTTAAGAGAAATTTGTATCAAATGTGCTTGCACATTGACAAAACAATTTCTTTCAAAATCCCCCCAAATAAAATAGAGCAACGGTCAAAAGAAATAGAAGGGTGCCTTTTGCATATTAACCCTACCATTGAAATTATTAGTTAATAATTAGGGTTCTGGGTAAGTATTGTTTTACCTCCCTTATTGGTTAAGTTCAATTGATTGAGTGGAATAGGCCAAATTTCATTTGTCCCTGCCACAAATGATCTGCCGACAAGTGGAGGCATTATTTTACTTTCAACTGCCATATAATTGTTTAATACTTCGGAAGCAACGCCCCAGCGAACCAAGTCGAAGAATCGAAAACCTTCCATACCGAATTCAAGGCGCATCTCTGTGCGAACAGCCTTACGAGCATACTCCTTTGTTGCAAAATCAACAGGATAGGGTTCGCATAAATAGTTTGCTGCTGGTGTTCCATCATCAAACCTAACTACATTTGAATGCTTCGAACGATTACGGATCATGTTTACGAGAAGTGTTGCTTCATGAAGAGATCCGGCTTCAACTTCACATTCAGCAAGCCAAAGAATTACATTGGCCAGCCTGTAAACCCTGAGGTTGTTAGCATTTATGCCAGTCATCCAACCAGTAGTAGTCGCGAATGCTTTTTCTGATTTTTTGAAGAAAGTCTTACAGAATAATGGATAAGGTCCCATATCTTTCAGGTTCCAAATCCAAACATCAATAGGAACTCCCTTTTGAACTACACCATAATCAAGAAACGGAATGCCGGGGCGGCCAATAGTGTGATCTAAACGTGGGTCAAGTGGCAATTTATAAGGAACACTTAATCCATCTCTGGAATAGGCAACCGTATCATTTATTGAATAAGTATTGTTCAGATAAGGAAGACCGGAAGCATCCACTCTGAATGCACTCACAAAATCATGTGTAGCGCTAAAGAAATTACCAGCGCCACCTAATACTGCCGTACCCAGTGGTTTAGCTAATCCATCACCGTAATTTGCATTTGGTGAACCATCAAATCCATCATTAACAGCATATTCGATCTCCCAAATTGATTCAGCATTATTATTATTCGCAATCATGTAATTTTTTTCGTAGCTATCCATCAAGGTATATCCACCATTCTGATAAATATCGCGAAGTATAGGCATTGCATCCGAAAACTTCTTTTCAAACATTAAAACCCTGGCAAGATAGGTTTTTGCAGCCCACTTGGTGACACGCCCCTTATCTGCCTGTCTGTTTGGAAGATTATCACCACCGAACGCAAAGTCTTTTTCCATTTCAGGGTAAACGAGATGGTCATTGGAAACTAACCCTGGATCAACCGCAGTTTCATCAATATATGGAACCTTCCCGTGTACTATGGTAAGTTGAAAATAGGCATGGGCACGAAGGAATTTGGCCTCGGCTTCTACCTGTGTCTTTTCCGCCTCTGTCATATCTTTGGTGCCTGGCAGTAATTTAAGTACATCATTGGCACGTGTAACGGCATCATACCAGGTTCTCCAATGGCTGTTGACATAAGAATTTGCACTATTAACATAAAAATACTCTATTGGATTGATGTCGCCCTGATCTCCTATAGTTGATCCTTTTCGGGCATCGTCGCTGGCTATGGAGCCCCATACCCAGTTTGATACAGTACTTGCCCATGCCTGACCTGCATCGCCATTAATAGTACCATCACAAGCAGCATAAGCGCCGATCAATAGTTTCTGTATGCCGACTTTACTTTGTAAAGTAGCAATGGCTGCCTGCCCTTTCGGCAGTATTTCGTATTTACTTTTTGAGCAGGAATATAAAAGTCCGGATAAAATTATTAGAGAGAAAATTATCTTTTTCATAATTGTCTGATTTGAAGTTGCGTTTAAAAATTTAAGTCAATCCCAATCATAGTATTATGCTGAACAGGATAGGTACTATTATCAACACCTAAAAGCAGGTCATTGTTTGGAAGTTCAGGGTCGAGGCCAGAGTATTTGGTTATCGTGATCGGGTTTGTTACCTGCACATAGAAGCGCAACCCTTTTATTTGTATTTTTGATAACAATTGAGACGGTAACGAATATCCGAGCACTACACTACCTATCCTGAAATAAGAACCATCTTCAACAAAAAATGAAGAAGGTCTATGCATTTCTACAAAATCTCGTGTTACAATAGGACGTGTAATTTTGACACCACCATTATAACGGTCCTGAGTCCATGATTCATAAAGATCTTCTCTCGTGGAAATCCCAGAGAAGAGACCCCATTTCCTAAAATTTAGTATGTCAACACCATATACACCTTTTGAAAAAATACTCAAATCAAAACTCTTATATTGTAGGTCTATATTTAAACCATAAGTCAATTTAGGATGAGGATTGCCTATTATAGTTCGATCCCCCGAATTAACCAAACCATCCCCATTTACATCCTTATACATTATCTTTCCCAGCGCACTATAAGAATCTGTTCCGGTAGTAGAGGCCTTATAAGGTGCATGATCTGTAATATCTTTGGGAACGTTGAAAAATCCTTCTGCCACCAATCCATAAAATGAGGAAATGGGTACTCCGGCATAGCTTGCCGTGAATACTTCCTGGCGAAGTTGAGGTCCATATAATATTTCCTTTGGATTATCATTCAACTTAATAACTTTATTGACATAATGAGAACCGATTGCACGTATATTTAATTTTAAATCATTTCCTATTTTTCCATGATAAATTAGTGTTACATCGTATCCCTTATTAGATATTTCACCTACGTTTTTTGAAGGAAATACTAATTGTCCCCAGGTTGCCGGCTTTGGATCCGGATAAAGCATGTCAGAAGTTATTCTCTTATAATAATCGAAGTTGACTTCAAATTTATTATTAAACAGTATTGCATCAAGACCAATGTCCGTTGTTTTGGATGATTCCCACTTTGCATTGGGATTCCCCAATCTGTATTGGTGAAAACCTGCTGCAGATGAGTTCGAACTTGCTCCAACAATATTGTAGTAAGATTCCGAACCATTTGAGCGAAAGGTACTATATGCATTATAATTACCCACATTGTCATTACCATTTTGACCATACCCTACCCGCAACTTAAGAGAATTTATCCAATTCACATTATCCTTCAAGAATGATTCATCTGATATTCTCCATCCGGCTGACAAAGCTGGAAAGGTTCCCCATCTGTGCGATGCATCAAAACGGGAAGAACCATCCCGGCGAACTACTGCTTCAAGTAAATATTTCCCTTTATAATCATAATTCAAACGTGTAAAGTATGAGAAGGTAAACCGTTTGTCAAATCCTCCGGTATTAACCTGATCTTTCTCACCTGCATCAAGAATCATATAGTCAAGGTTGGTAAAAGGATAAGTTGAACGACCGCCGCTTAAATAGTCAGAATTGTAGCTCACACTCTCCGAGCCTACCAGTAGATTGATGTTGTGATCTTTAAACAGTGATACATTATAGTTTAAGGTATTAGCCCAATTATATTGAAGCATACCACTATAGCCTTCAGTAAGTTTATCTGCTGCAGCAACATCCTGGGATTCAAACATTCGCAATGCATAATTCGTGTTTCGAATAGTATTATATTCCACACCAAGCAAGCTTTTAAAGCTAAGATCTTCCATAATATCTATTTGTGCATAAGTATTTCCAATCAAACGAAGTCTCTTTACATCATTATCTTTCGCCCTGGTAAGTAAAGCAAGAGGTTGATAACCCGTAACAAAATTGCCCATGATGTCATACACCGGGCTAAGTTTCGAAGTACGTTCTGCCATAGCAATAGGGTTAAGATCGTTTTCGTTTGAAAACCCAACTCTCTTACTATACGCAACAGATAAATTTTCACCCACTTTTAACCATTTGTTCATTTTCACATCTGCATTTAAAGCCAACGAATTGCGTAAATAATTTGTGTAAATGACTGATCCTTCCTGATTCAAATGCCCAACCGAAAATGAATAGGAACCTTTCTCAGATCCATTACTTAATGAAAGATTGTATTCCTGAGTTGGGGCATTAGGATTTCTAATTTCGTTAAACCAATCCGTACCTTGTTTGTTCGCTTTGGCTATCCCGAAATAAGGAGTTGGCCAACTGTATAGGCTTTCATCTACTTCACCTTCCATTTTGCCAGTGGGTAAATAATAGTCTGGAAGTCTTGGAGTTGCACCAAAGCCATAAGTAGTATTCCCCCATCCGACATCTCCCACTTGAAACCCATCATTTTTAAATTGCAACCAGCTCATGTCGGCACTTTCCTGAGGGGACAATAAATTTATTTTATCCTTCCAATTTTGAATTCCATAACGGGCGCTAAAGGTCGCTTTTGGTGCTCCTATGGTACCATGTTTAGTCGTTATTATAACTACTCCATTTGAAGCGCGCGATCCGTAAATGGCGGACGATGAGGCATCTTTCAAAATTGAGATTGATTGAATGTTATCTGGGTTGATATCGTCAAGATTTCCTACTAACGGCACTCCATCGAGAACATAAAGTGGATCGTTATTGTTGACTGAGCCATATCCACGAATCCGGATTTGGGGAACCCCTCCCGGTGAAGCATCATCTGTAACAGTAACACCAGAAACGCGCCCTTGCAGCCTTGACCCAAGGTTTGCCGCAGGCGAAACTCGAAGCTGTGCCGCGTCAACGGTTGCTACCGCTCCCGTAACGGAAATCTTCTTTTGTGTTCCATATCCCACAACAACTACATCACTTAATCCTGAAACTCCCAATTCCAATGTAACATTAATCTCAGTTTGCTTCCCAACATTCACTCTCTTTGTTTGGTACCCCACGCTGGATATTTCTAATACAATATTTTCACCATTCGGAACAGATAATGTAAACTGTCCATCACTGTTGGTCGTAGTACCATTTTTAGTGCCTGCGACTAATACCGAAGCACCCTGCAAAGGAACACCTTCGTTATTAATCACTTTTCCATGAATCTCAACAGGAGGAGGTTCAGGAGCCTTCATTGGCGTTAAAATTGCTTGTGCTTTAAAGTAGGCTGCTATGGCCTCCGGTCGAATCACAACTGTATTTTTTACAATAGAATAAGTAAGGCCCTGATCTTTTAAACAAACAGATAAAGTTTGCTCCAGTGTAGCATTTCTAATGGCAATGTCAACAGGAGTAGTCTTTTGTATTACAGCCTTATCATAAAAGAATAGATAATTCGTTTGCCGCTCAATGATTTTAAAAACTTCGGTTAAAGAGGCATTTTTCTTAACGATAGTGATCTTTTGTGCATGGCCGGTTGCACTTACCTGGAAAGTGAAAAATAACAAGAATGCAATTGTTAATTTCATAACCATCCATGTTTTGGTTCGTAATGAAATAGCGCCATTATTATTTTGGCAGCTCACAGTTAAAATCATAGTTTTGATTTTTAGGTGATAAAATTTGTTTGACAGAACGATTTTTTACCTTTTGACCGGCAATGCAACGAACATTGCTGTTTTTTTTTGATTTATAAGTGTATTGATATGGTTATTGAACAATAATCTTTTTGCCTTCTAAAGAAAATTTCACGTTGCTTAATTCCAGAATTTTTAATACGTCATTCAACTGCGCATCTCTGCTTATCTTACCTTGAAAGCTGCGTTCGGGCTCCTTTCCTTCATATAATATTTCTACATCATACCAGCGGCTGATTTGCCTCATGATGGTTTTTATGTCGCCTCCATCAAATTGAAATAAGCCATTTCTCCAGGCTACCACTTCATTCATATCTACATTTCTTTTTTCCATCCGATAGCTATCGGATTTATCTTCTTTCTTAATTAATACTTCTTGTTGGCCCGGTTGCAAAAGATCAGTTTTATCTCCGTTCACTATCCTCACACTTCCTTCAAGTAAACTGGTTCTTACCGTATTTTCATCCTGATAAGCGTTTATATTAAAATGCGTTCCCAACACATTTACCTGCATACTGCCAACCTTTACCCGGAAAGGCTTTTCTTTGTTTTTAGCTACTTCAAAATACGCTTCACCTGTTAGTATTACTTCCCGGTGATTGCCGGTAAAAGCCGTAGGAAATCGAAGTGAAGAAGATGCATTCAACCACACCTTGCTACCATCAGGTAATATTAGCTGGAACTGGCCTCCCCGTGGCGTTGATAACGTATTATAAACTACCGGAGCGCTATACTGAGATGAAGAAGCCAGACCTTTATAAATCAACAAACCACCCTGTTTATTAATTTTTGTATTTCCCTGCTGTAGTGTTCCGTTTTGCATACTGTCCAGTACGATGGTAGTACCATCCGACATGGTAAGCAAAGCTCTGTCACCACCCGGCAAAATCGGTGATTGTTTATGTGCCGGTGCAACGATCGCAGACCTGTTATCTTCTTTTTTGTCAAAGAACCAATAAACTGTACCTGCTATGAAAAGAACCATTGCAGCAGCTACAGCCGCACGTATCCATATCTTGAAGACTGTTGGTTTATTTCTGACGGTCGTGACCAATCCTTTGTCTTTATGTAAAATATTTTGCAAAGTAGAAATAGCCACCTGCTCTGACATCTGAATTTTTATTCCTGTATTTTCTATTACCTTGTTGATCAATAACTGGATTTCATCCTCATTGTCAGATTGCGCAATCAATGCCATCAGATCCTTTTCTTCTTCTCTTGAACAACTTTGTTGAAGGTAACGGTCAAACAAATATTCCAGGCGTGTTACGTTCATTGGTCTTTTTGATGTAAATGAATTGATTTCGTATCCCGTACTTATATAAGAGTACTATTTGTACCAGGATGGGTGGGTAGCAATCAAATTAATTTTGCCGGTTTCTTTAAGGAACTAAAATATAAATGGTAAATCCGACAAACATATCCAAATGAATCAGGCAAAAAGTGCGGATATTTTTCATGGCCTGGGCTAGGTGAAATTTTACAGTCTCTGGGCTAAGATGCAGCAGACTCGCCGCTTCTTCACGCTTGAGTCCCTTTTCTCTAATATATTGATAGACTTCTTTTTGCTGGTTGGGTAATCGCTGTATTGCTTTTTGTAAAAGCAAATTATATTCTTTTTCCATCAAGAGGTCAGCGCTATCACTGTCAGCAACCAAATGATCCTTTTCTGTCAATATGGTTACCTCATAGTTTTTAGCAATGCGTTTCAATGATTTATAAACCGTATTTCGTGTGACCATTAATAAATAAGCGCTGAAGTTTTGTATTTCGATTAAACGATCTTTTCTCAGCCATATTTTTAAAAACACATCCTGAACGATTTCTTCTGACGCGGTTGTAGAATGAGTAATTTTAAAAGCAATGCTGTATATCCTGTCCCGGTATAATGCAAATAATTTTGTAAAAGCCACTTCGTCTCCCTCGGCTATTAAAGCCAATAAGTTTTCTTCACTACATGGGACATTTTTTAACAAGGGGGATTCAGTTTAGGCATTTTGGAAAAAAACAATGACAAGATAGGATTTTTTTCTAATCTAATTACCGGCTAATAAATATTTTGAAATAAGATGATTACAGTGTGAATCGCTCATGCATGAATGCTCTTGGTAAATTGGTTTCCGAACTGGAATCCCGAATGGCGCATCAAGTAGTGTAATGATTTTAATTTAAACCAGATCTCAGAAGCTTGATACC
>JBDTJI010000194.1:0-6996 GCA_039935935.1 Ginsengibacter sp.
TCTTGGAAGCAGGCATCATTAACCATTCATTTGAGGCAGAAAAAAACAGGAAAGCATTCCTATATACCGCCTTTGTATGCGGAGTATTTCTTCTCCTTGCTATATTTTATACTTGGCCTTTGCAAGTACCACCTGTTCCGGTAATGGATGATCTCATTGATGTAAATCTCGGTAACGAGCAGGAAGGTGGGGGCGTTATGCAACCTCTGGTAAAAGGTGATCGCGCACCGGATAACCAAAGCGTCGCCTCTCATCAATCTGCTCATAAGGTAACGGAAGAACCTTCGCAAAATATCGATGCAGATGAAAATAGTAACGATGAAGATGCAGCCCCGGTAGTAAAATCAGAAAAGAAAGACGAGGATGCAAAAATAGTTAATAAAGAAAGTACGACTAAAAATTCAAAAAATATCAACCCATCACCGGTTGTAAATCCAAATCCTGCTCCACCCAAGCCAAAGATTCCGTTGTATAAAGGCGGTACAGGAACAGGAGGCAACGGTGCTACAGAAGACAACGGCTACAGGAACCAGGGATATAAGGCGGGCAATGGCGATGCAGGAAGCCCGGACGGGAAACCAGATGCTTATGGTAGCTCTCCCGGTGGTAAAAGTGGCGTGAGTGTGATTCGCGGGCTTTCAGGCCGCAGGCCAATACACTTTCCCAACATGCAGGGCGATTTTAATGAGAATGCAAAAGTATATGTTGATATCAAGGTGAGCGCCACAGGAACCGTGACCAGCGCTGTGGTTGCTAAAGGTACCACCACTTCCAATTCCACGCTGAGAAATATAGCCATTCAAAAAGCAAAGGAATTAAAATTTCCTCCAGCACAAAGCGACATAGAGAGTGGTACCATTCTTTTCAATTTTGTCTTGAAAAGTTGATGAACATATAACAGCAAAAGTCGTTTTTTTACTTCCTTCAAATATTACAAAAAGTAGTAACAACTATGATAGAATCATGAAGGCTCTGTCTCATGAAACTGACCAAACGAACGATGTATAGATTTTGTTACTTAAAGAATTACAATCGCATTAGGACATGAGAAGTTACCTTTGCAAAAATTTTCGATTTCATGATGTTTTTAACACGGATAGAACATTTCAACGCTGCGCATAAATTGTACAATCCAGCGTGGAATAAAGAAAAAAATGAACTGGTGTTTGGAAAGTGTGCGAATGAAAACTGGCATGGGCATAATTATGAATTGCATGTTACTGTAAAAGGCGAAGTATCGGAAGATACCGGTTTTGTGATCAATGTAAAAATATTGAGTTCATTAATTAAGGAATTTGTTCTGGAAGAACTGGATCATAAAAATCTAAACCTTGATGTGGAATTTTTAAAAGATAAAATGTGTTCGACGGAAAACCTTGTTAAAGAAATATGGCAGCAATTATATTCACGAATGCCAGATGGAGTACAATTGCATTCTGTAAAGCTGTATGAAACTCCACGGATTTATATAGAATATTTTGGAAATTAGTATTAAGTTAAGTGTGATATGTCCCACAAAGACACGAAGAATACCAGGAAAATACTTAGTGGTCTTGATCCTTCATGGGTGTATATGCGACAAATTAGTAACTTCAATATTACACTGGTAGCAAAAAAATGGTTAAATGAATAAAAGAGTTTCGGTTTACAGAAAAGAACATTTTAATGCAGCCCATCGCCTGCATAATCCGTCTTGGGACGAAGAAAAAAATAATTTAGTTTTTGGAAAATGTAACAACCCCAATTATCATGGGCACAATTATGAACTGGTAGTAAGAATTACCGGGGAACCATCGGCTGATACCGGCTTTGTGATAGACCTTAAATATTTGAGCGATCTTATTAAAGAAAACGTTCTAAATAAACTGGATCATCAAAATCTTAATTTGGATGTAGAGGAATTTGCAAATTTGAATCCTACCACAGAGAATATAACCATCCTTATTTATAATATACTGCGACGCAAAATTGATACAACGCTTGACCTACAGGTGCGTCTTTATGAAACGCCCAAAAATTTTGCCGAGTATCCTGTATTATGATTTACTTTTAAAAAAAATGAATTTATGGGATATAAAAAAATTGAATATTACGATGAAGACGTTACGAATGGCTTAATGAAAAACTACCGGGAGGCAATTCAACTAATTGGTGAAGATCCCGACAGGGAAGGGCTTTTAAAAACTCCTGAACGACTGGCAAAAGCAATGCAGTATTGCACACAGGGATATGGAATAGATGCAAAGGCTATTTTGAACTCGGCAAAGTTTCACGAAGATATCAGCGAAATGATTGTGGTGAAAAATATAGAATTATACAGCTTATGTGAGCACCACATGTTGCCTTTTTTTGGTAAAGCCCATATTGCCTACATTCCAAATGGATGGATAACAGGATTAAGTAAGCTCGCGCGAATAGTAGATATTTTTGCAAGAAGATTGCAGGTGCAGGAAAGATTGACCACCGAAATACTGGGCGCTATCCAGGAAACTTTAAATCCATTAGGCGTGGCAGTAGTGATAGAAGCGGAACATTTATGCATGATGATGCGTGGCGTTCAGAAACAAAGCTCTGTTACAACCACTTCGGCTTTTTATGGAGAGTTTGAAAAGCAGACCACCCGCAATGAATTCATTAGCCTTATCAAAGCAGACCTGATAAAAAGACGATAAAGAAATCAAAACCTAATTTATGTCACACGCATTTATTTTCCCGGGTCAAGGTTCGCAATTTATGGGGATGGGTAAAAATTTATATGATGAGGATGAACAGGCAAAATTACTCTTTGAAGAAGCGAATGAAATACTTGGCTTTCCCATTACTGATGTGATGTTTTATGGCACAGCAGACGAATTAAAAAAAACCAACGTTACCCAGCCTGCCGTATTTTTACACTCTGTCATTTCATTTAAAACCCTTACGGATACAACGCCAGACATGGTAGCCGGTCATTCACTTGGCGAATTTTCAGCCTTGGTTGCTAATGGATGTTTAAGCTTTAAGGATGCTTTGCAATTGGTAGCTGTAAGAGCAATAGCCATGCAAAGAGCATGTGAAATGGTTCCTTCCACAATGGCTGCTATAATCGGTCTTGATGATAACAAGGTGGAGAATATCTGCGCTTCGATCACCAATGAAGTGGTTGTAGCCGCAAACTATAATTGTCCCGGTCAGATCATTATTTCAGGATCTATAAAAGGAATTGAAGAAGCTTGTGTTCTGTTAAAAGAAGCTGGTGCAAAGCGCGCTCTTGTACTTCCTGTGGGGGGAGCTTTCCATTCACCATTGATGGGGCCGGCTAAAGAAGAATTATCTGAAGCTATTGAAAACACCCTGTTCAAAAATCCTTCTTGTCCTGTTTATCAAAATGTGGGTGCCAAACCGGTTATTGATCCTACACAGATAAAATCAAACCTTATTGCTCAGCTAACCGGCCCGGTAAAATGGACCCAAACCGTGGAACAGATGATAAAGGATGGCGCTACGCATTTTACTGAATGTGGCCCTGGAAAAGTGTTACAGGGGTTGTTTTCAAAAATAAACAAGGAAGTAGCTGTAGATGGAGTAGGATAGATAAATTCTTTTTATCTCTCAATCAGATTCCCAACTTAATTTTTTTATCTTCATTGATAAACTCTGATTATCATGAAACTCTATATCCTCTTTTCGCTCATGTCTATTTCAATATTAAGTTTTTCTCAAATAAAATATCCTGATACTAAAAAGGTCAACCAGGAAGACAATTATTTTGGAACCATTGTAAAAGATCCTTATCGCTGGTTGGAAGACGACAACAGCGAAGAAACGAAAGCATGGGTGATAGAAGAAAACAAAGTAACAGATAAGTATCTTTCTAAAATTCCTTTTCGGGGGCAGGTAAGAAGTAAACTTAAAAAGTTATGGAATTACGCTAAATACAGTGCACCCGTTAAAGAAGGAGACTATTATTATTATTATAAAAACGATGGCTTACAAAACCAGGCGGTATTATATCGCCAAAAAGGTTTGGAAGCACAACCGGAAGTCTTTATTGATCCTAACGTAATGAGTAAGGATGGTACTGCGGCGATAGGCACACCTGTCTTTAGTAAAAATAAAAAGTATGCTGTTTATCTCGAATCACAGGCTGGTAGCGATTGGCAGGTAGCTCACATCATGAAGGTGAGCGACAAGAGCCTGTTGAAAGAAGAGGTACAATTCATTAAATTCAGTAGCACGTCTTGGAAAGATGATAATGGCTTCTATTATAGCCGCTACCCTACTCCGGATGAAAAAAGTAAATTGACTACCCAAAATCAGTTTCATAAAGTTTATTATCATAAAATCGGAACACCTCAAAGCTCCGATCAGTTAATATACGAGGACAAACAACATCCATTAAGAACAACCAACGCATGGCTTTCAGAAGACCAGCACTTCCTGATATTAACCAGTTCAGAAGGTACAAGTGGATCTGAGCTTTGGGTAAAAGACATGCACAACCTCTCCTCTTCCAATAGTCTTATTTTACTGATAAAGGGATTCGATACCGAATCTGATTTTATTGATAATGACGGTAGCCGGTTATTGGTTCGCACGAATACGGACGCGCCTAATTATAAATTAGTATCGATAGACCCGAAAAACCCGGCGAAAGAAAATTGGCTGACTATCATTTCTGAAAGAAAAGAATTACTTGAAAGTGTTGGTACAGCAGGTGGTAAGTTATTCCTCACTTATTTGCAGGACGCTTCCAGCAGAATTTACCAGACTGACTATAAAGGACATTTAGAGCATGAAATACATTTACCTGGTATTGGCACAGCAGGTGGTTTTAATGGTCATAGAAGTGATACCGAAATCTTTTATTCCTATACTTCCTTTAATTATCCGGGGGCAACGTTCAGGTATGATTTTAAGACAGGAAAATCCACACTATACCGTGCAAGTGAAGCAAAAATAGATACCGATAATTATCTTACTGTACAATCTTTTTTTACCAGTAAAGACGGTACTCAGGTGCCAATGTTTATCACCTACAAGAAAGGCTTACAACTTGACAGCAATAATCCTGTTTTGTTGTATGGCTATGGTGGATTTAATATTCCCATGACACCGGCGTTCTCGATCTCAAATGCATTTTTTCTTGAACAGGGAGGAGTATATGTCGTAGTAAATCTGAGAGGAGGAAGTGAGTATGGAGAAGCCTGGCATACAGGTGGTATGCTGCAAAACAAACAAAATGTATTCGACGATTTTATTGGTGCCGCTGAATTTTTAATTGAAAAAAAATATACCAATCCCGGTAAATTAGCCATCCGGGGAGGAAGCAATGGGGGTCTTCTTGTAGGTGCAGCGATGACTCAACGGCCTGAACTTTTTAAAGTAGCCATTCCTCAGGTGGGCGTAATGGATATGTTGCGTTATCATTTGTTTACCATCGGCTGGGCCTGGGCGACAGAATATGGGAGAAGTGACGTCAAAGAAGATTTCAAAAATTTACATCATTATTCTCCACTGCACAATCTCAAGCCTGGTATCAAATACCCCGCAACACTCGTTACCACAGCCGATCATGATGACCGTGTAGTGCCCGCACACAGTTTTAAATTTGCCGCCACTTTGCAGGCAGATAATGATGGAACCAACCCCACATTAATCCGTATTGAAACCAAAGCAGGACATGGCGCAGGAAAGCCAACAGATAAGCAAATAGACGAAGCCGCAGATATCTGGAGTTTTGTGATGTTTAATTTGGGAATGGAATTCAAATAATCAATACGATTCCCGCAAAATAAGTTTCATTGCTATAACTAATTTTGGAGTTCTTTTTATTCCCTAAATTAAAAAACTCATGGAGGAATCTAATTTTGAATTAGTGGTAGATGGTGTTCCTTATATTATTAAAGTCTCTTCATTTGAATTTAATGCAAAACCCAGGTATAAGGTGACTTACAATGGCGGCGAAGAAAATATATTTGCCTGGGATACAGAAATGAAACAAATGCGCGCCATAGATTAAGGACGCTTCAACAATACCGGATAATCTTGAAATAGCCATTGGAGAAAAGTTACAAGCAGGATTTTAATGTTCTCAAATAATTAATCACAGGTTACGAAATATAATTCATAACACGACATAGCACTGATCTTTCAGTTTCTATCGAAGTTTTTTGACGTTGGCTAATTTAGATGTGCAGTAAAAATCTTTGTTGTTTTGCATGATAAGAATAAGATTCAAAAAGAGCAGAAAAAGTGCAAAGCGGCCACTGCCATGGGTCAGACCGGGGTTGAAGATTTTAGATTGAACGCAATAAGACTCAATAAAAGCATAGTGAATATTCGATTTTTTTAAAAAATAAAAAATAGTTTTTTATGAACCCAGATAACCGTGATTCTGATCTACATGGCAAAAATCTGCCTGGTAACCCTATATACCCTTCAAAGGAAGATATCTATAGCCATGAGGAAAAAGAACCCTTTGATGAAGAAGTCATGCCCAATAGCGGCAAAAAAGAAAATAATATTTCTTTAGATGAAGGTCTTGATGTGCCGGGTGCTGAATTAGATGATGCCGATGAAATAATTGGAGAAGAGGATGAAGAAAACAATTATTACAGCCTGGGCGGCGATAAGCATGATGATCCGGGCGAATGACTTTTGTATACGAGATAACAGCTAATAGTTAATGACTAATAAGTTGGCGATTAGTTGAATGCACATGTTATCGCAAGCGTCCTCTTTTATTTGCTAATATCATTCCCAATACACTTTCTTATTTATTCATAGCACAAGCGGAGGCTTGCACTACACGAGGTTTTTTGAACAAAGGTTGCCAACCTTCGAAGGTTGGCAACCTTAAATTTAAATAAGGAAATTCGATTAAACCTAATAACCTGCTAAGTATATAGTCTGCTTGTCAAGATCCACGGTGCCTACAGCCCATACTTGTACAGTATTGACCCATATATAATCTTTTGAAGAGCTAAACAAGGTCACGTTTTCTCTTAAGTCAGC
>JBDTJI010000195.1:0-3568 GCA_039935935.1 Ginsengibacter sp.
ATCAAAAAATTTATTTTATATGTGTTGTCCTGCAACCTGGCAGAAATATTAATTATCTTTTTTGCACCCATCCTCGGCTTAGCCATTCCTTTACTTCCCATTCATATTCTTTGGATCAACCTGGTAACAGATGGAATGCCGGGACTGGCATTAACTGCCGAACCTGCAGAAAAAGATATCATGAATCGTCCGCCCAGGCCACCGAAAGAAAATTTATTTGCCGGGGGAATGATCTCAAAAATATTCTCATCAGGTATATTGATGGCCGTAGTAGTTCTGTTGTTTCAGGCCTGGGCCAGCGTAGAAGGATATGATGTAAAAACACAACAAACGATGGTATTTACGCTTCTTTGTTTTATACAACTGGGAAATGCGATTTCGGTGCGGTCTTCTTATCATTCTATGTTTAATGCGGGCCTGTTCACTAACAGGGGCATGTGGCTCGCAATTCTGCTCACAGTTGTCTTGCAACTATTGATTGTATATCTTCCTTACACTGAAAATATTTTTAAAACCACCGCTTTGAATTGGCATGTCATGAAAGTTATGTTGCTTGCACTTACAGCGGGTATTGCTGGTATTGAGCTAATAAAATATCTTACAAACAGGTTTGGGGAAAACAAGAACCTGGTTCCGGTGGAGAAAAAATTGTAAAAAAAGAAAATATGGATGGGCTCAATCAAATAAAACAGGCACGATAGTTTTCAGTAGTTTACTATCATATAGGTCTTAACTGCATCCCACATCAACTCATTTCCCTATCCTGACTTCTTAAGCTTCCGTTCAATGTCGTTTTGTTAAGGATTTATCTACAAAATATCACCGTTACAGGGTTTCTAAACAGTTTGATTTTTAGGCTATAATCATATCTTACGCCACAGGTAGATTAATGGCGGAACGCCCGTATGACATGACGGCCAGGGCTGACACGATTTTAAAAAAATTAAATGTCTAAAAGTGCCAAAATCACGACTGTCGGCCTGAACGCCAACAGTCACAAGCCGTTCAATATTTTTAAATACAATCATTTTCGTTTTGGATTATTTTGAAACCATCTTACTATCGTGAGAATATTTCGTTTAGTTCACCAGAAATAAAAAAGTTCAACATACCTGCTTGCTTGTCCCCGATGATAAATCCAGTCCTGTCCCACAGGCAGGATTAAAGTTTTAGCACGGTCGTATATATGATTCATTTTGCCTGGATGCAGTAGGAAGTTATTTTTTGAATTTGATTTTTGTCATTAAATTCGTAAAGGTCGCAAGCCGAAACAAATGATAATCGCTCATTATCTTTTAAAAATTCTGCAGTTCCGTTAACTGCAATTTTCTTTTCGTCTGATATAACGTTAAGTGTTTTAAAGTCTGTTGTTACCGATTTAAAATAGTCCCCAACTTGTTCGCAGTTGTCGATGATGGCTTGTTTACCAATAAAATTACTTTCCTGAACTACTGTCCATTCTGCATCTTCTGCAATGAAGTCATACGTTCTTCTGAAGTCTCCATTGGAGAACATTTTTGCTATCTCTGTTATAGTCATTCTGTAAATATTTTTAAATCGCCTGTTGTGTTTTATAATTGCTGTCAGCAGGTATGTATTATGCAGGCATAGAATCAGAATTCCTGCATGGTGGATTTGTTACCAAAATTATTATCAAAAGTTCATTATTATTACTATCCGGATGAGCGTTGGCTTTGAACATATTTCCATTAAGATCTAAAATTTAATTCAGCACTTTCTCATTATGGGTAAGAAAAATTTAGTGATGGAGGAATTATTATTGATTAATATACTGCTCAATCTATTTTATATAATCTGTACCGAAGGGTCTTCTTTGAGCGCTCGATAGCATTGTGTTCGCCTCATTATCGTTTATGAAACGCTCTTTTGCAGGATTTCAATACCTATGTTACCAGACAATGGCGCGATTAATTACTCCTGTAACTTTTCTATTTTTCCACATGCTATAGGCAATGTAACATGAGCGGGTATATCTCCGATTGATGCCACAGATTTTGCCAGGTTGGTGTTTTCAGGAACACCATGTATATATAGTACCCGACGATCAAGATCAAGCAGGCTATCTCCGAAAGACTTTTTAAATGATGCTCTTAGTTTTTCTAACGAAATTCTTGCTTTATATTGATAGCTACCATCTGCGTCCGCTTTGGGATAAGTATCGCTTCCGACATTCATTTCTTCAGCCTGATCATTAAAGGGAACCATTGTCGTACCGGAAACGGGTTCTGTTTCAACTACATCTATAATGCCATCGCTATTTGTATCGTTAGCCTCGGTGGCACATGTCGCAGCTTTATTATCGGTAAAGCCGTGGAAATGTTGCCAGTGTTGAATTCCGGGAGGGGCGTTTCTTACATCGATAGTTACCAACATTGAATCTCTTGTCAGCACAAATCTTGCTTCAGCAGTAGTATTCAACTTTGTGATATTTGTATTCAATGGTTGAAGATGAGCTAAATAGGTGGCTATCACCGAATCCTGAGAATCTGTTTCAGCCTGTTCATTACTATTGTTATCAGATTGGTTACATCCTATTACGCTTATAGCAGCCATTCCAATAGCAATTGGAATAAATTTTACTTTCATAATTCAAATAATATTTAATGGTTAGAAAATATTTTTATTGGCTTTGATATAAAGAGGGATCAAGTTAAAGTCTCTCAAATAATATGCCAGACAGAGATATTCCCGGAGTTGATTCGTGGCACACGAACAAGACTCTATCGCTTATTTTTAAGTATATACCAATTGATGTTTTTTATATAGTTTGTACCCTATGATTTGGTTTTAGAAATGCTAAGTGAAAATGGCTTTTGCAAACTTTAATTCTGTAAAGTGACACTTAGGTTCAAAACATTTTATTACCAGAAGAATTTTCACCAAAATAAGCTGAACCTATCCATCAAAATCAAATTTAGCTTAACGGATTAAAATCGTATTACAAAAGAAATCGGACCGAAAACTCTCCCAAACACATTTGCACTTTTTTGGTGCTGCTACTAATAGTTTTTATCCGGCACTTAACTTATTCAAAAATTATTTTTATAGGTTTGAAAATTGTACAGAAAGTTTTGTCTAAAATTCACTTTCTTCGTTGAACTAAAATAATAAAATTAAAGTACTTCCTATGAAAAGAGATGGTCAAAATAAAAGTTTGTGGCAAGATGTTCAGATGCCGGCAACTACTTCCGGGGACTTAGCGATTCAATACGACGTCGTTATCGCCGGAGCTGGAATTACCGGTATTACAACGGGATATCTTCTTCAGAAAGCGGGGAAAAATTGTTTAATTATTGAGTCGGAAAATATAGGTTTTGGTACTACCGGTGGAACTACCGCGCATATAAATACATTTTATGACGCACAATACGACCAGGTGATCAGTGATTTTGGAAAAGATAAGGCTCAACTTTTAGCCCAAACCGGCCCGGAAGTAATTCAGCAAATAAAAAACATCATTGAAGAATTGCACATTGACTGTGAATACGAAAGTAGGGATTCCTATATATTTTCACTGAACAAGGAGCAGACAAAAAAACTGGACAAA
>JBDTJI010000196.1:0-12560 GCA_039935935.1 Ginsengibacter sp.
CTTGCAATTGTGTTTTTGCCTATCGTTTTTTTGCAAGGTTTTGTGGGAAGGCTTTTTCGGGAATTTGGAATTGTAGTGGCGGGTGCAGTACTAATTTCTGCATTTGTTTCGCTTACCTTAACAGTAGTGCTTAATGTAAAACTTACCAGTAAAAGATTAGGCCATTCGTGGTTTTATCAGAAGACCGAACCTTTCTTCCGCAGCATGGAAAATGGTTATAAAAGAAGTCTTTCTGCATTTATGAAAGTAAAGTGGGTAGCGCTTGGACTAGTTGCCATTTGTTTGGGACTTATCTTCTTTATTTTCAAGGGTTTGCCATCTGAACTCGCGCCGTTGGAAGATCGTAGTCAGTTTCGGCTAAGTGTAACGGCTCCCGAAGGAACTTCGTATGATTATATGGATTCCTATATGGATACACTCAACAAATTTTTAACTGACTCTATTCCTGAAATAACTGTGCTGGTAAGCCGCACCGCATCTGGCTTTAGTGGCTCAGTAAATAGTGGTTTCTTTTTTGTATCACTTTCAGATCCCAAAGACAGGCAGAGATCGCAACAACAGATAGTGGACGTGGTAAACCGGAATTTAAAGAGGTTTACGCAAGGCAGAGCCTTTGCAAGCCAAACCGAAACCATCTCTACAAGCAGGCGTGGCGGTCAGCCTGTTCAGTTTGTAATACAAAATATCAATTTCGACAAAATAAGAAAAATACTTCCTGAATTTTTGGATGAAGCTCACAAGAGTCCTGTACTGCAGGGTGTAGATGCCGACTTAAAATTTAATAAGCCTGAATTGCAGGTAAATATCGACAGGCTTCGTGCGAGTGAATTAGGTGTGAGTGTCAAGGATATCTCACAAGCGCTGGAGCTTGCTTACAGCGACAGGAGATTAGGATATTTTTTAAGATCGGGTAAACAGTACCAGGTACTTGCCCAGGTAGATCGTAGCGACAGAGATGATCCTAATGATCTGAGTAAGATAATGGTGAAGAATAACCGTGGTGAAAATATAAGCCTCGATAATTTAGTTACCCTTACCGAGGCATCGGCGCCACCTACCATCTATCATTTCAACAGATATAAATCAGCTACCATTTCTGCCGGACTTGCGCCTGGCAAAACTGTGGGAGATGGCATAAAAGAAATGGAAAGAATATCTAATAAATTATTAGACGACTCCTTTACAACAGCACTCACCGGCACTTCGCGGGATTACTCAGAAAGTTCCGGCAATACTTTCTTCGCATTTATGCTGGCCCTCATACTCATTTATCTGATACTTGCTGCACAATTTGAAAGTTTTATTGATCCTTTTATTATAATGATAACTGTACCGTTAGCGTTGGCAGGCGCGTTGCTTTCATTGTGGATATTTGGGCAAACCTTTAATATTTTTTCGCAGATAGGTATGATTATGTTGATTGGACTGGTTACAAAAAATGGGATACTCATTGTGGAATTTGCTAACCAAAAAAGAGATGCAGGTGTGCAAAAAATTGATGCCGTCGTGGATTCTGCCTATCTGCGATTGAGGCCTATTTTAATGACGAGCCTCGCTATGTCACTTGGCGCTTTACCGTTGGCGCTTTCTATTGGCGATGCTTCTACAAGCCGTGTTCCTCTTGGAATCGTAATTGTTGGTGGAATACTATTTTCACTGATACTTACGCTATATGTCGTACCGGCAATGTATGCTTTTCTTTCACGTAATAAACCACCAATGAATGAAGCGCTTGTATAAAATATTGTTTTTATTTATCGGGCAAACGCTGCTTTTTAATTGTTTTATCCAGGCGCAAGACTCATTGCTCACTGCACAGGATGCTATAAAAAATGCAATTGAACATAATTACGGTATTACGATTAGTAAAAATAATATTGAAATCGGCTCCATCAATAACACCTGGGCAAATGCAGGAGCCGTACCGGTTATAAGCGCCTCTGCTAATAAAGTAATAGGCACCAATAACCTGGATCAAAGATTAAGTAATGGAACAGTTACCAGGAAAAAGGGTAATACAACGCAGAACCTTAATGCCGGTCTGGAGATTAATTGGCGCCTATTTGATGGTTTCAGGATGTTTGCCACTAAGAATAAATTAGAAGAACTGGAACGTAATGGTGAATATGCCTTTAAAAAAAATTTAAATGAAACGATTTACGATGTAATCACTTCTTATTACAACATTGTAACTCTCAGTGAGCAAAAAAACGCTACACTCGAACAAATTGATTTATATACCGACCGTTATAAGCTTGCTCAACGGCGTTTTGAAATTGGCACCGGCGCTAAATATGAAGTATTGGAGGCACAGGTAGACTTAAACGAACAGAAATCTAATTTGCTTTCTTTGCAGAATTCTATTGCGTTAGCCAAATCTTCCCTGAGTAATCTTATGGGTAGCGTTGCCGATACATCTTTCCAGGTTATTGATACTATTTTAGTACAACCATTATTGCCCTATGAGGACATCCAAACAAAAATTGACGACCAAAATCCTGACCTGCTTCTGGCTAACAGCGAGCTGATAGTTTTAACACAGGAAAGAAAAGAAGTAAATGCCTCACGATTTCCTACAGTGGATTTAAATGGCTTTTATAATTTTGCCAGGAACAGGAACAGTGCGGGTTTCACTCGGCTGAATCAAACTTATGGACCATCAGGATCAGTGGGAGTAAAGATCCCCCTGTTCAATGGAAATTTCGTGAAGAAACAATTGAGCATTAGTGATATTCAAATAAAAAATCAAACTCTTTCTATAACTCAAACAAAAAATAATATACAAACTGCTTTGACGAATGCTTATATTAACTATAATAACGCCTTAAAAACAATAGAACTTGAGAAAAACAACCTGGTATTAGCTTCAGAAAATATTATAATTGCTACTGAGCGATATAAAAAATTGAATATAACTTCTGTAGAATTACGCCAGATCCAAATAAGCTACAATGCTGCAAAGAACCGCTTATATAATGCGCTGTACCAGGCTAAAGTAGCGGAAACTACCGTGGCGTTATTATCAGGAGATATTGCTAATCTATAAGCTTGCATTATCTTTATCCATCTAAAAAACTTGCATGGAAAAAGCGAATCTACCTATTGTTGGTATCATCATGGGCAGCGACAGTGATTTAAAAATTATGGAAGCCGCCGCAGAAATCTTAAAAACATTTGGTGTCACTTATGAACTTACTATAGTTTCCGCCCATCGCACTCCATTAAGGATGACCGAATATGCAACATCTGCAATTGACAGAGGTTTAAAAATAATAATTGCCGGTGCAGGTGGTGCCGCACATCTTCCCGGAATGGTAGCTTCATTGACTACTCTTCCTGTAATAGGTGTTCCCATCAAATCCTCCAACTCTATTGATGGCTGGGATTCGGTACTTTCTATATTGCAAATGCCTAATGGCGTACCGGTGGCAACCGTAGCGCTCAATGCAGCAAAGAATGCCGGTATTCTGGCTGCAGAAATTTTAGGTATTTCAGATCAAAATTTGCAGCAAAAACTAATTGATTTTAAAACCCAAATGAAAGAGGACGTAGAAAATAAAGCGAATTTGCTGAATACTTAAAGAATTCAACAAGCAATGAAGAACCAACTAATGAAAAGATTATGTTTGAGTAATCTCATCATCTGGGGTTAGGCCGATTGTCCATTAACGGAACACCTGCCAGGTTTTTAAAACCTGGCAGGTGTTAGGAAAGCAGTTTCTTCATCTATATTCTTACCAAAACGAACAAAATAAAAAAGGGGCGTATATACTAATTTCGCATCACCAGGCAACGGAGATAAACAAAAAAAATATCTTTTCTTTGTGTGCCCAAAAAATCATGGAGAGATCACGGCAAATACGATATTTTTTATTCAGTCAGTATCTTGCTGATGGCATTCGCATCACTTTGGAGATAATAATTCCTACCATGGTACTTTCCTATTTTGGCAAAATGGAAACAGGCTTATTGCTTTCATTAGGAGCTTTGTGTGTTAGTATATCAGATGGTCCGGGCCCGGTAATCCACAAGCGGAATGGGATGTTTGCCTGTAATATTGTCATTTTTATCAGTGCACTTCTTACAGGTCTGGTAAATCACAACGTCGTCCTGCTTGGTGCTTTTATTTTAGTTTCATCTTTCTTGTTCACTATGTTTTCTGTTTATGGCAACCGGGCTACCGCAGTAGGATTCGGCGCGCTGCTTATAATGATCCTGCAAATGTCGAGGTTAAAACCACCTCAACAGGTGTTTGACGAATCATTATTGATTTTATGCGGAGGCATTTGGTACACTTTAGTTGCATTATTATTTTACCGCATTACCCCTTATCGCCCTGCACAGCGCTCTCTGGGCGATTGTATTCATGAAACGGCAGAATATTTATTGATCAAATCAGAATTGTATAATCCATCTTCTAACCTGGAAGATCAATATCGAAAGCTGCTTGATCAACAGGTAATCGTAAATGAAAAGCAGAATACAGTGAGAGAATTGTTATTTAAAAATCGTTCCCTGTTAAAAGAATCTACCCGCAGCGGGCGATTGCTGGTGCTGACTTTTGTGGACGTAGTAGATCTTTTTGAGCATATCATGGCATCCTGGTACGACTATTCTTCATTAAGAAATAAATATGCTAACACAGGAATTTTAAATGACATTTCTTTAATTGTAAAAAAAATATCTTATGAGCTGGATAGTATAGGTGAATCTATACAGGCAAACAGTTCGTTTAAAAAAGAATTTGATCTTATCGAAGAACTTAATGGCCTGAAGAAAAAAATTGATAGTGTGGCAGACGCGGGAAGCACTATCATGTTGAAGAAAATCTTAGTGAACATTCGTAATCTTGGAGAAAAAACAGATGGAATATTAAAATATTTTAATGAAGATATTTCTGCAAAAGGCAGACTTAGAAGCCAGCAGGAATATTCCCGATTTGTAACACATCAAAAAATAAACTTAGCAACATTAAAGAATAACCTGAATTTTGGCTCTTCTATTTTCAGGCATGCACTTCGTGTAATGATAGCGTGTGGGGTGGGATTCTTTGTTTCAAAATTGATTTCAACCGGGCATCATAGTTATTGGATTTTGATGACCATTATTATTATCCTAAAGCCGGCATTTAGCCTAACCAAACGAAAAAATTATGACCGGCTGCTGGGTACCATTGCCGGCGGAATTATAGGGCTGTTGTTACTTAATTTTATCCAGGATAAAATGGTATTGTTTGGATTAATTGTGTTTTTCATGTTGGGTACTTATACCTATAAAACATTGAATTATATCGTAATGGTTATTTTTCTTACACCTTATGTTCTCATTCTTTTTCATTTTTTAGGCCTCGGCGCTTTGGATGTGGCAAGTGAACGGCTTCTGGATACAGCTATAGGATCAGCACTGGCATTTCTGGCAAGTTATTTTTTATTCCCACAATGGGAATCGGACCAGCTTCAAAACTATATGGCTAGTGTTTTAAAAGCCAACATTCATTATTTGCAAAAACTGAACGATCTTTTTACCGGTAAAAAAATCCTTTCCATAGATTATAAGCTGATAAGAAAGGAATTATTTGTTAGTACCGCTAATCTTTCTGCAGCCTTACACCGTATGCTGAGCGAGCCACAAAGTAAACAAGTTCATAAAAACGAAATCTATGAATTTGTAGTTCTAAATCACGTACTTTCATCTAACGTAGCAAGCCTTACCGCTGCTACGAATATCAATAACAGCAGTTTTTACTATTCAAGAGAATTCTCAAACCCAGTGCGAAATTCTATTTCAATATTGGAGAATGGTTTGCGGCAACTGGATAATACTTATATCCCTGTTGAAGGCTCAAAAACTTACAGCTCGCTTACTGAAAATACAACGTTGCCTGATTCCCATCTGATTGAACAACTCAATTTTGTTTATAAAGTATCAGCCGATATTGGCAAGCTGACCCGTTTAATTTCCAAATAATCCCCTTTAATAATTTTGAAATATTGCAGAAAGTAGATATCAAAATCCAGATATCAATATTTTAATACCTACTATCCCAATAGATATTGCTAATGCTTTAATGATAACCTTTTCATTGATTCTTCTTGATAAATAAGCGCCTACTTGTGCACCTGGTATTACACCTGCAGCCAACCCTATCACCATTTTTGTAATTAAAGGATTGTCGTAATTTCCCTGGAACAGATGAACCAAAACACTTACCGTAGCCATCACCGCCAATATAAAATGAGAAGTAGCCGTTGCGATATGTACCGGAAACAACAGCCACTCAGTCATAGCAGGCACATGAATAATACCTCCGCCAATACCTAAAAGTGGTGAGAAATAACCTACAAACACACTGATCAACATTCCCAGCCTTAAATTATAAGCATACTCATAATGTTCGCCCCACCGATCTGTAAGTCTTTGTGTTATCCATCCTCTGGGACCAGCAGTAACAGGCTTTTTATTTGAATGTTCTTTACCTCCATTAATGAGCAACAGGACTGCCAATCCAAGCATTAAAATACCAAAGACGACATCAAAAACACCACGTGGAATTAGTTTAGTTGTAAGCACTCCAAGAATTGAACCCGGAATTGTGCAAATGGCAAAAATGATCCCTGCCTTATAGTCCACCTTTTTTGCATACATATAAGCAACCGAACCGGATATGGCATTGCAAGCAACAATAACCATTGAAATTGCTGTAATTGTTTCGGGAGAAAAATCAGGCCTCATAATAATTAAAACGGGAACTAAAATAAAACCCCCGCCTGCGCCTATTAAAGTTCCAAGTGTACCAATTAAAAAGCCTAAGGTTATTAATAAATAAATATTCTCCATAATTTCGACAAGGTGAAAATATAAGTGATATCCACAAAAATAAAATGTTATTTAAAAATGATACTGATCAGAAATGGAAATTCAATAGTGCTCTTCGTTCCTATATATTCAACATGAAATGTAATTCATTGGACTATTTACTGATCAATTATTAGAAGGATCAATTAAATTTAGTTCTTCAGGAGTACCTTCTTCCTGACGACTTTCATTGTATTCAATAATAAAATTGTTTGTCCCATTTCCTGCAATTATCGTCATGTACTTTTGCTGGATGAGTTCCAAAATATTTAAGAAAATAAATATGGCGTGAATACGGTCTTCACATACATCGAAAATTTTTTCAAATGAAAGGGTGTGCTCCGAATGAATACGGTCAAGCATAAATTTACGCGTGCCTTCCATGGTATAATTATAGCTGATAACAGTATGCACAGGCTGATGTCTTTTATCGTGTAAGCGCTGGGCTACTTTCTCAAACGCCTTCATCAATTTAAACAAAGTCACAGTTTGTATTTCTGTTCCTTCGCTGGCTTCTTCTCCAATCGCAGAAAGCTCTTCATGAATATTTCCCCGCTTTACCATCATCATTCTCAGCGCTTCCATTTCGCTCATCTTCAGAGATGCTTCCTTGAACCTTTTGTATTCCAAAATTTTATCGATTAATTCCTGTCTCGGATCTATTTCATTCCCTAATGGGTCTATTTCTTTACGAGGTAAAAGCATTCTTGCTTTAATACGCATTAAAGTGCTGATAAATAAAATAAACTCACTGCTCAGCTCGATATTTAATGATTCACCGGCATGTATGTACGCCAGAAAATCATCTGTGATTTTACTGATAGGAATATTATATATATCCAGTTCATCGCGTTCAATAAAGAAAAGTAATAAATCAAACGGTCCTTCAAATTGGGGCAATTTTATTTGATAGGTTTCTGTTGTCATTAATGCAAGATTGGGCGTGGGAATGATACAAAAAGAATCCCGATGAAATAAACATCGGGACAGCAAATTTAGCAAAAACTTATTGAGATATTCTATCTCTTTTTAAGTTCATCGCGGATCTCAATCAATAACTGATCAGTACTGGAAGGGCCTACAGGGGCAGCTTCTTCTTTCTTTTGAAGTTTACTGAGAGAACGGACAAGGGTAAAAATTACCAGAGCAAATACAATAAACTTAATTACGGCGGACAGAAAATTACCATACTTTACAGCTCCCCAGTGCAAATCAGCAATGTTCTCAAGGTGTAATGCAGACAAAGCAGGGGTAAGTAAAAGGGGAGTAATAATATCATCTACCAACGAAGAAACGATTGCTCCAAAAGCAGCCCCGATGATTACAGCAACGGCCAGGTCCATTACATTGCCCTTCAACGCAAACGCTTTGAAATCTTTAATAAAGCTCATAGTCTTAATTTTAAAAGTGTAAAATAAAATTTTTAAATTGGGCTTCCGGATACAGATTCAAATTCCCAAATATAGATAATTCCAGTCAATTCTATTAGAGTTGATATTTAATAACACGTTTTCTGATTGTATTAATTCGCGCATAAGCTGTTTTAAAGTCTTTAAACTAACGTCATAACTCCACCCTGACGGCATCACCATGAATCTGATTTTTATAGCTAAAGAATTTTTCTATCATTTAAACTAAAGAGTTATATTCATTAAAATTGCTTTTAAAGTATAGTATTTCTTTAAATAGAGACTGCCAAAAATTATTTCAAATCCTATTATAAGGATGTATAATGGTGTCGTTACTATTACCGTAATTGTTCGTTTAACATTAGAAAGTACCTGGATTTAAACTGACATGATCTCTTTTTCTTTTACGCTAAGGTATTTGTCAATCAACACAATATTATTGTCGGTAATTTCCTGGATAGCAGCTTCAGCTTCTTTTGCAGCGTCCTCACTAACACCTTCTTTTTGAGCCTTTTTTACTTGCTCTATGGCATCGCGCCGAATGTTGCGGATTACTATTTTTGCCTGCTCGCCTTCACTATTACTTTTCTTTACAAATTCTTTTCTTCTTTCTTCTGTTAGCGGAGGAAGAAACAAACGAATGATGTTGCCATCATTTTGAGGATTGATACCAATGTTAGCAGCAATAATCGCTTTTTCTATGGGCTGAAGCATCTTTTTTTCCCAGGGCTGGATAGTTATTGTGCGTGCATCCATCACACTTATATTTGCCACCTGGTCAATTGGAGTAAGATTTCCGTAATAGTCAATAGAAAGACCATCCAATATAGAAGCACTTGCTTTACCAGCGCGTATTTTTACCAATTCAATTTCAAAAAAATCTATCGCTCTCCGCATGGATGCTGATGCTTCATTTAATATTTCAGTAATCTCGTCTGTCATGGATTCAATATTTTTATATGGGTTATTGCAATAAAAAATTTAGCATTACAAATAACCGCACAAAATTAATAAAACGTAGCGAGTAATAATTTTAAGCTGGATTAATTCTGCTCAACCGCTTCTCCAGCCAATGTAAGAATTTTATGAGACTTTAAAACAGATTCCTCTTTTAACTGGCCGTTAATCGATAACCTTGTTTTCCTAATTAGCCTTTTGTAATATATAAAGCCAGCTACCGAGGTTGCCATCAGAACAAGAAAGAGCATGACCATAGTGGTCCCTGTAAATTGTAATGAATAAGCGATGCCGATGAAGCAAATGTTTGCCAGCACACAAGTGAGAGTAATTGTTTTATGATTTAGGCCAAGATCAAGTAACAAGTGATGAATATGATTTCTATCCGGAACAAAAGGCGACCGATGGCTTAATATCCTGATGCCCACTACACGCAGCGTGTCAAAGAGAGGAACAAGTAGGATAGAAAATCCAATAGCGGGTGCCGATGACATAGGAAACCCATAAGCAGGATCGCTTGCAACAGAAATAAATTTTATTACAAAAATAGAATTAAGTAACCCAATCAGTAACGAGCCTGTATCGCCCATAAATATCCTTGCCGGATTGAAGTTATAAATTAGGAAGGCGATCAGGCTCCCTGCCAGTGACAAAGCCATCACCGTATATAAAATTTGACCTGTAATGTAAAAATAAAAGCCAAAAATAATAGATGTAAGAAGCCCAAGGCTGCCCGCAAGGCCATCTACGCCATCAATAAGATTAAAAGAATTGGTGATCACAACAATAGTAAACAGTGTGAGTAAAAAACTGGCAGCAGGGGGAATAGTGTGAATTCCTAGGAATCCATACATATTGTTAATTTCTATCCCTCCAAATTTAATAAGAATGGCCGCCGCCATTAATTGTCCAACGAATTTTTTTGCAGCAGTAAGAATTAAAATATCATCCTTGATTCCCATGAAGAATATGATCATGATCGCTGCAAGAAAATACTGAAGTACGGATGTATGAGAAAGAGGAACACCAATAAGCGTAGCGATTATAAACCCTGCAAAAATTCCAAGACCGCCCAAAGTAGGGATTACATCCTTATGTACTTTCCTTTCGCCAGGTTCATCATATAGCTTTTTGCTTTTAGCCACCTCAATGATCACCGGAATAGAAAAAAAGGTAATTATGAATGCCAAAGCGCTACTTAAAAAAATATTATCCATGCGGGATGTTATTAAAACTTTTACAAAAGTATATTTTGCTTAAAACTAAAAAAAGAACGCCAAACAAGCAGTACTTATTTCACATGCTTTAATTATTAGATACTTTTGTCCAAATATCTACTCATTTATCCTTTCATCTGCACCTCCCGCCATTACTGTATCACTCATTTTTTTTAATGGGTTTGTGCGTATTTCATCATACCATCGTTGATTTTTTATGATTTCAAGAGCGCCAAATAGTGCAGCAATAAATGAAGACGGGTCTGCTTTATCTTTCCCTGCTATATCAAACGCTGTTCCATGATCAGGACTCGTTCTTACAAAAGGCAGGCCTGCAGTAAAATTAATACCCTCTCCGAATGCCAGTGACTTTAATGGGATCAATCCCTGGTCGTGGTACATTGCCAGAACGGCATCAAATTTATTGTGGTACCCCCGTGCAAAAAAGGCATCTGCGCTATAGGGCCCCATTATAATCATATTATGATGTTTCGCCTCTTTAATGGAAGGTTTTATTATTTCTTCCTCTTCGGTACCTATTAATCCTTGGTCGCCTGCATGAGGATTCAAGGCAAGTACGCCTATTTTAGGTCTATCTATATTAAAATCCCGTTTTAGTGAAGAATGTAAAATGTTAATTTTACTTAGAATATTCTCCCTGGTGATATGAATGGGAATGTCTTTTATAGCCAAATGCTCTGTTACTAACCCTACTCTAAAATTCCCTGCCGCAAGCAACATTAAAACATCTTTCTGATCAAAAAATGTTTTAAAAAATGGTGTGTGTCCTGCATAGGGAAATGCTTCACTATAGACATTCTTTTTATGAATGGGAGCAGTAACGAGCGCATTGATCTTCTTGTCTTTTAGCGCCTGTGTAGCTGTTAAAAGGCTTTTTATAGCGTAGCTTCCTCCTATTTCATTAAGATCACCGGGAGTGATATTAACTTCTTCTTCCCAACAATTAAAAATGTTGGTTTGTTTAAGATTAATTTTACTAAAATCCTTTAAACTGGTAAAATTAAAATTAAGGTCGGATATACTTTTTCTGTAAAAGTTTATCACCTTATTACTTGCAAAAATAATCGGTGTGCAAAAATCCAACATGCGCGTATCAGAAAGCGATTTAATTATGATCTCTATCCCAATGCCATTTACATCGCCACAGGAAATTCCAATAACGGGCTTATTTTCAGTTGATATACTATTCAAAATTATTTAGTTAATGTGGCTTTGCAAGATAAATAAAATAATAGATTGTCTGGAGGATTTTCCTCAATAATAGCTATCTGCTGCACCTAAATTAGAGTGTAGAGCAGTAATAAAATTTCACACAGTTTAAAATTCGCTTATTATTTTCTTTTAAAATAACCGCCAACTGAGATCTTTTGAAGTAATTAAAGATTTGATTATTGGGTAACAAATTAAGGTTTTTATATTTTAGTCGAAAAGCCTATCTCAGCACCCCCAACTTTTTCCCAACTTTCGTAAAGACTTCTATTGCTTTGTCCAGATGTTGCATTTCATGTGCAGCGCTTATTTGCACCCTGATTCTTGCGTGGCCTTTTGCGACTACCGGAAAGAAAAACCCAATTACATAAATGCTTTCCTCTAATAAACTGGCAGCAAAGTTTTGAGCCAATACAGCTTCATAAAGCATAATAGGGACAATAGGATGACGACCTGACTTGATATCAAAGCCAACTTCGGTCATTTTATTTCTAAAATATTTTGTGTTGCTTTCTAATTTATCCCGCAGATCGGTGGTTTCATTTAATATATCAAACACCATAATTGATGCACCGACAATAGCAGGTGCCAACGTATTGCTAAAAAGATAAGGCCTGCTTCGCTGGCGAAGCATCTCAATTACTTCATGCTTCCCAGCGGTAAATCCACCATTTGCACCTCCAAGCGCCTTTCCTAAAGTACCTGTGAGAATGTCTATTTTCCCCGTAACATCACAGTATTCATGCGTACCACGTCCTTTTTCTCCCATAAAACCAGTGGCGTGCGAATCGTCAATCATGGTTACAGCATTATATTTTTCTGCCAAATCACAAATTTTATCGAGCTGAGCGATAGTTCCATCCATACTGAACACGCCATCAGTAACAATAAT
>JBDTJI010000197.1:0-3079 GCA_039935935.1 Ginsengibacter sp.
CATCTTTTGAATTAATGACATACAACGCGTTGTAATGCTTCAGAGTGGCCTGTGCACCTGTAAATGTTTTTTGCACTGACTGAGAATGTGCGTTACGGGTCATAAATACGATGCTGAATAACAGTGCGAGTAAAATAGTTTTTTTCATTGTTTTTATTTTATAGATTTAATTTACTTCTAAAATTATCATCCTATTCTTATTTGTTTTCTGTTTTTTGATTTCTTATTAATAGAATAGGCGGATAAGTACCATATTTATGTTGCCTTTCACTAAAGCTATCTTTGTAAGGGCCGTAAGGGTTATCAATAGGCTTCTTTCCTGAACGGACATAGTCCTTCGATTGATCTTTACGCGGCCTTCGTTGAGAATCAACATAAGCCGCTATATCCCAGGCTTCCTCATCAGTCAATACCGGGTGTTGATAGGTAGTGCCAAAAGGCATATTGTTTTTCACAAACCCTGCAAAATTACTGAGACGTTCAAAACCAGCTCCATCGTTGTAACTATGCTTCCCCCACAGTGGCGGAAAAATATATTCTGTACCCTCGTTATTCAAATGACCCTGTCCGTCTTTGCCGTGGCAAGCCTCACAGGTAGCATAAACTACTTTGCCTTTTTCAGGGTCTGCAGATCGGTTTAAGTATTATAATTGCATGATACCGGCATTACCCGGCTTCACGCCGGAGGGCACTTTATTGCCAATCCATTTAATATAGGCTATCATTGCTATCATTTCTTTGCTGCCGGTATCCAGCGACTGACCGTTCAGGCTGCGTTTAAAGCAGCCGTTAATTCTTTCGGCTATTGAAACTAAAGTGCCGGAACGATTTCTTATTTGGGGATAAGTAGAGTTCACTGCTGAAAAGTTTAAAGCATAAGGTTTGGTACCGGCCGCAAGATGACAGTTCTGGCAATTCAAACCATTAGATATGGAAGCAATCTTTCCTTTAGGACCCAAATAAAGAGAGGTATGAACAATCAATTGCTTACCGTATCTTATTTCATCACCCACTTTACCTGCTGGTATGGTGCTGTCGGCTGGTGCTACCCAGTTACTATCAACGAAAGCAGTTTCCCTATTAGTTAATTTTTCTTTTACCGGAGAGGTAGATTGATTTTCATTACAACTAAACAACGCGGCCATCAACGAGGTCCCCAAAACCATCAGTAATGCAATGGATATGGTACCAAGTGACCCGTTAGAAAATTTACGATTTCTTGTCATGCCAATTCTTTTTTCTGAACGGTCACAAAATTGAGGTATTCTTTTTATAAAGTAAGATGAACTTAATTAACGAGCTGTAACCAAAAGTTATCTTCCGCCATTAACAAGTATAAATAATTTCTGATAAATTTGAATAAATAGGATTTTATTCTTTGATTAAATGCTCGTCAAACCCCAGTGCTATAAGCGTTTCGTAAGCATTCCAAATATCAGGAGGAATGTCCTGGTAAATTTGAAAATTTTTTTCAGCATACAATTTTATTCGTTGCAGATCACCTGCCATGATGTGGATCACCTTCTCCATGGGTATTTCATCTGTAGGATATTCTTCAAAAGAAATCTGAGGCGATGTAACAATTAGATTTTTATCAGGCCAATGCTTCCTAAAGGTAGCATAAGACCTGCGTTCCATGTAAGGCTTTTGAACTACGATAAAACTTTGGAGATCCAATTTTTTATCCTGCAATAATTTTTGAGTAAACAGAATGTTTTCACCCGTATTAGAAGACTGGTTTTCAATTAAGATATTGCTGGCAGGCACACCTTTCTGAACCGCAACTATAGCAAATTGATCAGCTTCCTTTTCGGTCCACACATTTTTAGTGAAGTTGCCGAGGCCACCCGACATAATTACCAGAGGCGCATATCCCTGTAAATATAAATCTGCTGCTCTCTCCGCCACCCTCAGATCATGACTGCCAAGGGCAAGTATGCAATCGGATTTCTTCACAAGATGGTTAACATGATGATAATCCCAGAGTTTTTTTGCCAATACTTTTATTTCTGTTTGATTCATGCGGATAAACTTATTATTTAAATGACAGTAAAGCAAAAAAAGTTTCACTGCAACTTCATCTTTTCCAGATAGCTTTGAAGAGTGCATTTTAAAATATGGCAGCCCAAGTGGTTGTGGAAGACACAAACCACGGCCCACCCTCGGTGGGTGAAGACACCGACCGAAATCGCGGCGACATTTTGAAATACACCCCTTTTGAATCTATCATACTTAATCTTACTACCATGAAGTACCTTAATAAGAAACATCTTTTTGCTTTCGCTTTTATAATATTATCCTCTATCAATGGTCTTTTTGCACAACCAACTAAAAAAAGTATTTCTGTTGATGAAGGTGTGGTTACTTATTCTTTCCGAAATAATGGGAAGGAAATAAATGGACAGTCTTCATTGCAAATATTTTATAAAAATAATGTAGCTCATTTGGTACAGGGAACAAGTCGCGAAAAGCACGAGGAGCAATATATTAATTATTATCAGCAGGAGACTTACCAGGTACTTACACTAAAAGATAAGAGACGTTATACATTGAAAACACCATTTACCTCTTATGAAAAAGCTGTTCTTACCGGGGATACTGCTACTATACTCGGGTACCTCTGTAAAAAAGCCAAAGTATTCATACGTTCCAACACGATCGAGATATGGTTTACTAACAGTATTTCTCTAAAAGGTAGCCCCAGCCTTAGCATCGCACCTGGGATAGGATTGATCTTAAAAACGATACGCAATGGAAGTTTTGAGACTTATGCGACTAAAGTACAGTTGAAAAAAGTGGATGATTCAGAAGTCGCTTTGCCGGAAAATTTAGGAGAGGTCGTAGATGAAGCCACTTATCATCGTGAAGAAATCGACAGCCGGTTTGCTACTATTCCTGTGTTTTCTCAACAGCAAATCAATTTTACAGATTCAATTGTAAATCCTGCCGGTAACCTGGAAAATATTACTTATCGTTATGCAGGAGGAACACTTGTTGTAAAAAAGATAAAACTGCCGGAAGAAGGAAACTATTCAGTTTTTGCTCATCTGAGCCAATACTCTAACGGCGATGCCTATGA
>JBDTJI010000198.1:0-28653 GCA_039935935.1 Ginsengibacter sp.
ATTAAAAATCATTATTCTTTTACTTTCCAAAAGTGTAACCATACCCAAGCGCTACCGTTCCCGCGCCGGCGTGATTCTTCCCATTTGCAGTTCCTTTCTGAATATTTACAAATCCGTAATTACCCCCACCTTCAATAAAAATATTGCTTTTGCTGAAATGATAAGCAAACCCCACGTTGCCGGACACACCAAAGTTGAAAGTATTTAATTGATCTTTGATGTCATTATTAGCATTGAAGGGTTGGGCTGAAGGGCTGGCTGGTTGTGTTCCCTGAGGATCGGCATATACCTTGCTTGAGCCACTGGTAACCTGGTGAGCCGAAAGTAAAAATCCTGCAAAAGGACCTGCATCAAAATAGATTCTCACCGGTGAATGACTGCTTAGATTCCACCCAAACTTTGCCAACACGGGCACTAATAAATAATTTAGTTTGGCTTCACTTTTAAAATCTGCATAAAGATAGGGAGGCACGCTTCCCTGGGGGTTTGGAAACGCCTGCATTCCGGTTTTCTTTCCTCCCTGTGAAGAATATTCGATCATCGCTTCAAGAGAAAATAAGGAAGAAAAATGATATTCGCCAAAGATCGCCTCATCAGGCCCAAGCCTGGACTTGTAACCGGTATTTAAGGGATTGGTTTCAGAACCACCGGCAGTTAAATTAGGAATGCTTAATCCCGATCTTACTCCTAATGTAAAAGTTTGTGCATCTGTAAAGGTTGCAAACATGATAGTTGACATTAATAATAAAAATGATGAAAATTTTTTCATGCTGGCATTATTTATTTAATGATTAATAAAATACATTACCAATGTTTCGGCAAAGAATAATTTTTTATTGAAGTGATTTTAAGATTCTACAAAGATAAAGAACCCACTTTTCTATTATTTATCCGATAGGGTATTCTATGGTTTATTCAAAATAGTTCTGTTCATTTCAGTAATTAAAGATTAACTGTTTTCATTCCGCCTTCTGTATAACGTAACCCGGAAACTGCATTTTTAGGAAATGCCTTTTCAATCTCTTCTATATCCTCTGGTGTTAAAAGAATGTCTGCTGCCTTCACATTTTCTTCGAGATATTTTATTCTTTTCGTTCCGGGAATAGGAAAAATAAAATCTTCCTGTGCCATTACCCAGGCCAGCGCTAACTGAGAAGCCGTGCATCTTTTCTCAGTAGCTATCTCTTTTATCTTTTGTACCAGGTCAAGATTTTTTTTGAAATTTTCCCCTACAAAACGTGGGGAAGAGCGACGAAAATCATCTTTATCGAAATCCTCAAACTGTTTTATCTGTCCTGTTAAAAATCCGCGTCCCAACGGACTGTAAGATACAAAGGCAATTCCTAATTCTTTGCAAGCAGGTAGTATATCTTCTTCAGGATCGCGGCTCCATAAACTGTATTCAGTCTGCAAAGCGGTAAGCGGAAATGTGGCATGCGCTTTTTTCAACGTTTCTGCATTTACTTCACTCAGGCCAATTCCCTTTACTTTTCCTTCTTTCATCAACTGCCCCATGGCGCCCACCGTTTCTTCAATTGGGGTGTCGGGATCACGGCGGTGCAAATAATATAAGTCAATGACTTCTACATTCAGTCTTTTCAAACTTTCTTCGCAACATTTTTTTACATATTCCGGCGCGCCGTTTACTCCTCTTGCTTTGGGATCAGAAGAGTCTCGTACAATACCGAATTTGGTAGCAAGCGTTATCTTTTTTCTGAAAGGCGCTATGGCTTTTCCTACCAGAATTTCATTCGTAAAAGGGCCATAGATATTAGCAGTATCAAAAAATGTAACTCCTAATTCGTAAGCCCTTTTAATGGTCTCGATGGATTCAGCGTCGGTCCTCTCTCCGTAAAATTCACTCATGCCCATACAGCCAAGACCTAATTGCGATGCGGTTAATCCCTGTTCGCCTAATGCTTTTATTTTCATATTATTTTAAGTTTAGATTTCCTTATTATTTTCAAGGTAAAAAATACTTATCAATAATCGCACCTTAATATATAAGACGGGGAGCTGTTGAAATCGTCATGCTCTGTAAGTCAAAAGTATAAAGCTTACCTGCATTAAATACAAAAGCCACCAAATTGGTGGCCGTTGCAGGTGATTGGTCATAGATTTATTTCATTAATTTCTGTATGATCTTTCCGTTTGGCGAAACCAGTTGTAAAATATAATTTCCTGAAGGAAGATTTGACAAATTATCAATTTTAATAGAGTTGGCTCCTTTGTTAACCCGCACTGCTTTTAAAGCAACTATTTTCCCCTGTATATTCATTATCATTGCTGAAATCTCTTCTGATTCATTCCAATTTGTATTAATAATAATATAGCTGATAAATGGATTAGGAGACACGCTCACCAACTGATTGGATTTCGTTACTTTTAATGCGATCACATTGGATAAATTTGCTTTCCCGTCAATATCCATTTGTTTTAATCGATAATAAACAGCATTACCGCTCACAGAGGAGATATCATCTAAAGCTGAGTAATTATGATACAATGAGGTAGTGCCATTACCGGCTACATTAGCTACTGCGGAGAAACTATTTCCATCATTACTTCTTTCTACTATATACCCGGCACAGTTAATTTCCATAGAAGTACTCCAGTCCAGTTGTACTTTGCTATCCTGCAAAGATGAAGCTGTAAACTTTGACAGCGTTACCGGCATGGGACCTTCTTCAGGGTTGATAATGGCGGTGCCATCATCTACAAAGCTTACCCTGGCATCAGATTGAGAAGTTATCCTGGCTATATTCATGATGGACGGAACCCGGTTGTTCCTACCGGGATCATTCACCGTAACCTGGAATTGTACTTCGTAGGTTTCGTTAGCAGCAAGCACACCACCCCCGGAACTTGTCGCGCCCGTTCCAAGATGGAAAATAATTGTTTTGGTTGAGCCATTTACCCTGTATTCGGCAATGTCGTCTCCTGAATTATCAGTTTTTAATCCAGCGGTGATACCAGGTGCACTGATCACTTTTAATGAGCCTGGCTTAAAGGTCACTGTATTAGGCAACGTGTCCTTAAGAACAATATCATTTGCATTTCCTACTCCGGTATTTTGTCCTTTTAAAGTATAAGTGAGCACTTCACCAGCTTCTGCCAGGTGATTGCTGTTTGCATCAGTAACGGATTTCTCAAGCGTGACCGTTGGATCTTTCATCTTAATAGAGAATGTAAAAACTCCCGGGTAATACTTGTCGGCTTCTGTACCAAATTGTAGGGCAATAGAAGTCGCGTTTGGAGTGATTCCATAACCCGATCCAACATCAAACATGTCAATGTCAAGACCCATTTGATTGGTATAATTAGGATTTTTAGTGGTAACATGAAATCCACTATTGGTGATAGTGCCGTTCCATGGATTGTCTTTTGGATTGGTAGTATTGGAAAAAATATTTCCATTAATTCTAAGGAAATCGCCTTTCAGATTCGCGTCTCCTTCCCAGGCAACCACTCCCATTGTTGCATCTGATGCAGCCATAACGCCGGAAGGAACATCTAATCCTGTTAATGTAACGGCAGTAGTGGTAGAACTTCCGCCGTTATAAACTACCTGGAAACCATCATACAAGCGTACACTGTTATATGGCAGCGAGGAGTTTTCATATACTACAACGATACACCAACCGCCGTGATTTCCTCCATCTGAAATGGCGCCAATACTCAAAGGCGCGTTACCAACCTGGTAAGTACCTGCGCCATTATTTTTTATGAATGTAGTAATGTCGGCATAAGCCTGGTATTCTGTATACCCTGATACTATTGTTGCTTTGTCGATTCCTAAAGCGGTTACATCAGAATAGACACTGGAGGAACCCTTCCTGATCTTTACTTTTTTATTTGCATCCTGCGATAAATCGAAATTTGAATTGGCTATACGGCCACCCCAATATAAACGCGCAAGCTTTATTTCATTGGTTCCGTCAGGCAAAATAAGATCAGAAGATGAAGAGTTTCTTGTAACGCTTCCATTACCCGAACTTCCATCAACATCTACATATTGCATGTTCTCATCATCGTTCCCATAAGTGCTGTTACCGTTAGCGCTGTTGTCATTCATTTTTGTGGTGAATACATCTCCATTGCTTTTAACTATGTGCAAAAGGGTGTTACCAAAGATGGTGGAGCTTCCTTTGAGATTATCGGAGTAAACAAGACTGTATGTCCGTGTTTGCGACTGTACTGTCATTGATAGTAGTAGAAGCATAGTAAGGAATGAAAATGCTTCGTAAAATTTCTTTTGTAAAGAAATGCCTTGAGTAGAGATGTTCATGTTAGTAAATTTTCTGTGGTTAAAAAATGATAAGTATTAGTTCATCATATCATTTCAGACTATAATAAGCGAGCATTACTAAGGAACCTGGATGGGGATCTTAAAAAATCAGTACTTTTAATTAGAGGAATATAGGTATGGTATAGTCAACCACAATAAACGCAAGTGTAGGCAACCACAGTAAGCATTTGCTTTTCGGAGAGATAAATGGAAAACTTTATGATGGGGACGGACCTTTCGGTAGGTTTGGAAAGGCAAAATTAAAAACTACTCTGAGAAATCAAAGCTTTTCGTTATTTATTTTTTTTATGAAGAAATTTACTGAAACTATCCAGTGCACTTATTGATAAAACGTGATAAACATTTAAGCCTTCAAATTAAAGATTTGTTGTGAGGCCTTCTGTGCAGGGAACCAGGAAGCAATGAACGCTATAATAGCTGAGGTGAGTACTACAAGAATAAAATCGGTGAGTACTAATTTTACAGGGAAATAGTCAATTAAGAATGAGTTGCCTTCAAGTTTGATCAAATGAAACTTTATTTGAAAAAAAGAGATAGTCAATGCCAGAATAATTCCGGTGCAGGCACCCACAGCGGCCAGGAGAATTCCTTCACTTAAAAATATTTTTTTTACCAAAGACCTGTCTGCTCCTAATGATTGTAACACACTAATGTCCTTTCTTTTTTCCAGCACAAGCATAGTTAATGCCCCTACCATATTGAATGCGGCGATAATAAGTATTAAAGTGAGGACAGCATAAATAAACCATTTTTCAAGTCTCATGGAATTATACAGGCTCATGTTTTGTTCGTATTTAGTGAGTATTTTATAATTGTCGCCTAATGTGTTTTGGATAATTTTTTTAAATTTTTCTGACTGGTCCGGATTGAGCAAAGAAATATCCAGGGCGCTATATTCATCAGGCTGATAATTCATTTGCTGTTTAATAAAAGCAAGATTGGTAATTACATATTTATTATCAAAATCCTGCTGAATAGCAAAACTTCCGGCAGTAGTGGCATTGCCCTCACTAAGTGCAGCAAGAGGATTGGGATTATTCGTGTTGGTTTTTTTAGGAAGAAAAACCGTTACCGGCATAAGATTCCTGTCCGCCTGTACGCCAATAGCGCTTTCGATCCCTACACCTAAAATTAATTTAGGATGATCAATTGTTCCCACATTAAAATCTCCATGATACATTTTCTCCGGAACGCCGGATACTTTATAATAAGCTGAATCAACTCCTCTTAATAAAACCACGGTTTGGTCTTCCCCATTTTGCAAAAGCGCTTTTTCCTGGACGCTAAAGGAAGCACCTTTTATACCCGTGATCTTGTGGATATCATTTAGTTGCGACTGCGTAAATACAAAAGTTTTTCCCTTAGCCGGAACTACTTTTATATCGGCATAAAAATTAGAATACAGAGATTTTACTAAGTCTTCAAAGCCGTTGAAAACGCTAAGAACCAACACCTGGCACATCGTAGAAAATGCGATCACTCCTGCAGTTACCCATGAAATGATATTAATAGCATTTGTGCTTTTCTTTGCTTTAAAATATCTCCAGGCGAATTTGAGGTACAAAGATAATGGGTTGAATGGTTGAACTGTTGAGACTTTAATTTAATCGGGAAGAATCTCTGTCCCTTCTTCTTGGGTTAGGGAGCTATCTTTCTTTATATCATCCAGCAGTTTTTCCATTTTAAAAACATAATCCAGTGTGTCATCCAGATAAAAAGTAAGCTGGGGAATGATACGCAACTGGTGCCGCATCCGTTGTCCCAATTCGCCTCTTATTTCACTGCTGTGCTCTTTAAATTTTTCTAACGCCGCTTCAGTATCCTTTACCTGAAAAAAGCTCAGATAGATACGGGCCTCGTATAGATCAGGAGTAATTTTCACCGCAGATATCGATATCATACCTCCACCCACCATCGTAAGGCTCATCTTCAAAAAGATATCATTTAATTCTTTAGAGATTTCGATAGCTACCTGTTTTTGTCTTTTACCTTCTGTCATGTTATATCATTAGTGTTCTTTGTAAAATTAGTTACTTTGCTGCTATTTTCGAGATTAATAAAGCATTTCAATTGTCTTAATGAAGAGTTTAAGAACTATTTTTAGATATGTAGGCAAGTACCCAAAGCTGATATTTGCTTATTTCAGTTGCAACGTTGTTTCCAATTTATTTTCAGTGGTGTCGTTAGGAATGTTAAGCCCATTCTTAATGCTCATTTTTAAAAAGCAGGATACGCCGGAAGCAGTTTCTGAAAACACCAGTTTCTTCACACAGATCAATCCCATTAATCAATTTAAAATATGGCTACACAATATAGTACAGACCCCTGATGGGGACATAAAAGGATTGGCCATTATCTGCATTTTGATTTTAATTTTTATTATTTTAAAAAATGTTTTTTTATACCTCTCTCAGTATTTTCTTACACCGGTGCGCAATCGAGTGGTAAATGAAATGAGAAACAGGATGTATAAAAAAATTCTTGTTTTGCCAATCGGCTATTTCAACGATCAGAAAAAAGGAGACATCATGAGCAGGCTTACCAACGACCTGAGTGATGTGGAAAGCTCTGTTATCAATTTTTTGGAAACTCTGTTCAGGGAACCGGTAACCATCATTTTATTTTTTGGAGCCCTGATTGTTCTAAGTCCGCAATTAACTTTTTTCCTGATTTTATTTATACCCTTAACCGGCTTGATCATAGGCCGTATAGGTCGTTCATTAAAGAAGCAAAGCACCAAAGTACAAGAAAAATTAGGAGCTATTCTTTCTACTATAGAAGAAACACTGGGTGGTATCAGGGTGATCAAAGCATTTAATGCTGAAAAAAAGCAATACCGCAAATTTGAAAATCAGAATAACGAACTTTTAACGATAAAAAACCAGGTGAATCGCAGGCGCGACCTTGCTTCCCCCGTAAGTGAGATTTTGGGAATTGCTACTGTAGTGTGTGTTTTGTGGTATGGCGGCAGATTGGTATTGAGAAACTCATTTCTAGATCCTGGTGACTTTCTGGCTTACATCCTTATTTTTTCGCAGATAATACAACCTTTAAAATCGTTATCTACGGCTGCCTATAATATTCGTAAAGGCGCTGCAAGTATTGAACGTATAGAACATTTAATAGCCGAAGACGTGTCTATTAAAGAAATTAGCAATCCGGTAATTATTGAAAATTTTTCAGATAGTATAGAATTTAAAAAGGTTTCTTTCTTTTATGAAGATAAAATTATTCTTGATACAATCAATTTAAAGATCGAAAAAGGAAAAACGGTTGCACTCGTTGGCTCTTCCGGTGCTGGTAAAAGTACGCTTGTTGACCTGGTACCTCGCTTTCACGATACAGTAAAAGGAGAGCTATTAATTGATGGCATTGATATTAAAAATTATTCGCTGGAATCATTACGTAATCAAATGGGTATTGTTACCCAGGAACCGATTTTATTTAATGATACGATCGCTAACAATATTTCTCTTGCAATGGATAACGCTACTGATGAACAAATAATGAATGCTGCTAAAATAGCCAATGCCCATCATTTTATTTTACAAAAAGAAAGTGGATACCAGACTACTATTGGAGAACGGGGCAATAAGCTTAGTGGAGGAGAAAAGCAAAGAATTACCATCGCAAGAGCAGTACTTAAAAATCCGCCCATACTTATACTTGATGAAGCAACATCTTCTCTTGATACTGAAAGCGAAAAATTAGTACAGGATGCTATTAACAATTTAATGAACAACCGGACAAGTATAGTGATTGCCCACCGGCTCAGCACCATTCGACATGCCGATGAAATTATTGTGTTGCGGAAAGGAAAGATTGTAGAGCGGGGCACACATTCAGGTTTGATGGAACTTAATGGATTTTATAAAAAGCTGGTGACGATGCAGGAAGTGAGGTGAATATAACGTTAACTATGAATTGAATATTAGGTAAAATGACCTTTTGGTAAGCAAGTAGTTTTTACTCGATCGGCATTGCTTTATCTTGTTGCCACGGCGAGAGATGCGATGTGTAATTTTATATTTTTAACGTTCAATATTTCTGCCCCACAAGCTTCGAGCGTGGCGCCTGTAGTAATTACATCATCTACTAAAAGTATATTTTTTCCTTCTAATTGATTTGCATTTTGCACCACGAATGTATTTTCCACATTTTTCCATCTTTCAGTTCGATGCTTCTTTGTTTGAGTCTCGGTAGACACTTTCCTGATTACATTTTTTCTGATCACAGGTTTTTCAAGGATTTCTGAAATGCCATTGCAGATGATTTCTGCCTGGTTATAACCTCTCAATTTTTCTTTCTTTTCAAATAATGGAAGAGGCACCAATACATCAATATTAAAACGATTACTATTTAATAAGCTTTTTCCCATTAAATTTCCAAAGTAATGAGCAGCTTCTTTATTGCCGTTGTATTTTAATTCGTGGATAAAGTTTTGAACCATAGATGCCTTTGAAAAGTAGAACTCACTCATGGCAGCAGCAATAGGAATACGTCCCCAAAAAATTTTCTCAACAGGATTGCCCGCATGCATTTCAAAATGGGTGTAGGGCAGATCGTAAATACACTCGAGACAAAGAAAATTCTTATCACTGATTACATCGCTCCCACAACCAATACAATTGTGTGGATATAATAAATGAACTATTGAATTCTTAAATAAAGATGATTTCAAAAATTTTCAATTGATGCTAAAAGACTAAAATAAATATTGGTATAATTCTTCTACCTTTCCTAAGGTAACTACTTCTATTTCCTGTCTCCCCGCCGACAGGTTTAATTTGTTTTTTTCTGAACTTTTTTTCTCTCCCTTCTGGTAGGCACGGTTGTATTTACTCACTATTATTTTTTCAAACCCCAGCTTCTGGGCTTCAGCTATTCTTTGTTCTATGCGATTCACTGCCCGTATCTCACCACTTAATCCCACCTCTCCCGCAAAGCATAAATGCACCGGTAAAGGCACATCTTCATAGGAGGAAAGTAAGGCGCTTAGCACAGCAAGATCCATAGATGGGTCTTCTACCTTTACGCCACCAGCTACATTTATGAATACATCTTTAATACCAAAATGGAAACCTCCTCTTTTTTCAAGAACGGCCAGTAATAATTGTAATCTTCTTAGGTCAAAACCTGTGTTAGTTCTCTGTGGGGTGCCATATACACTTTGAGTTACCAATGCCTGCACTTCAATAAGTAACGGCCTGATACCTTCCATAATAGCTGCAATTGCCACACCACTAAGTTGCTCCTCTTTTTGAGTTATTAAAATTTCAGATGGATTGGTTACCTGCTTCATGCCTTCCCCGGTCATTTCATAAATTCCTAATTCAGAAGTAGAGCCAAACCTGTTTTTAAGAGTGCGCAAGATCCTGTATGCATAATGCCGGTCACCTTCAAATTGTAAAACGGTATCCACTATATGCTCAAGAATCTTAGGCCCCGCTATGCTTCCTTCTTTGGTAATATGGCCAATCAGGAAAACCGGGGTATTACTTTCTTTAGCATATCGCTGAAATTCGGAAGCGCTTTCTCTTATCTGTGATACGCTGCCCGGTGCGGAATCTATGTAAGAGGATGAAAGAGTTTGTATTGAATCAACAATGACCAATTGCGGGTTTAGTTTTTTTATTTCTTTAAAAATAGCATGGGTATTTGTTTCAGTTAATAAGAAAAAATTATTATTGCTTATTTTTAGCCGGTTTGCCCGCATTTTGATTTGCTGCTGGCTTTCCTCGCCACTGATATATAAGGTAACGATATCTTTAAGTTGTAGTGCGGCCTGCAAAAAAAGAGTAGATTTCCCAATACCCGGTTCACCGGCTATTAAGACAATGCTTCCTAATACAATTCCACCTCCGAGCACTCGATTAAGTTCTGCATCTCCTGTGACGATTCTCTCTTCTTCACTGCTCGTTACATTCTGCAATGAGATTATTTTAAAGTCACTGCCCGATCCTGAAAAGGCTTTCCACTCCGATGATGCTTTATCATTTCCTTTTATGATTACCTCTTCTACAAATGTATTCCACTCATTACATGACGGACACTTACCTACCCACTTTGTACTTTCCTGTCCACAGTTACTGCAAAAAAATGCAGTTTTTGTTTTGCTCATCTATCTAAAATTATTTATCTATAAAATTAAACAATACATGGCAGGAGAATATAAATGAATATATCATAGCGCATGGAAATGATAAGAAAATTATTATAATAAAAAGTAAATCTATGAATTCCTTTACTACAAATAAAAGTGTAAAAGAATTAATCTGATTATCAACAAAAGTAAAAGAGCCGGTATTGCTACCGGCTCTTTGTACTTACTAACCCATTAAATTCTATTGCTAAATTACAAATTGCAACCAGAAAAACAAATTAATTTTTGAGGATGTGAATAATTTTCATAATTGTTCACATATAGATAACTTTGTTACTAATAATTTAAAACCAGCTGATTATCAATGTTTTATTACCTATACATTTAAATATAGTTCGCTTAACAAAATTATGTTTCAACAATTAATATTATTTTCAACAGACTATAGTTTAAAATACTCATATATATAATTTGAAACAATATGATTTATATTCTTGCGGCATAATTGTCAAAAATGCAAAAATGATATTGTCAATGAACAGAGTATAGATATTCACAATTAAGATTTTGTAAAAATGATATATTTTGTCAAATTTTCATTGAAATGAAAATGCGGGAATTATATCCCATAGAAGATATGTTAAACAAACAATAATAACGCTATAATAAAGTACCTGTACTTATTAAAGTATTACAATTGTTCACTGGTTTTACCGAATCTTCTTTCCCTGTTTTGATAATCCCAAAGAGCCTGGTACAAATTTTCTTTCCGAAAATCTGGCCATAGGGTTTCAGTAAAATATAATTCTGAATAAGCAAGTTGATATAACAGAAAATTACTGATTCTGTATTCACCACTGGTACGTATCATTAATTCTGGATCAGGAAAGGGGGCAGTACAAAGATAATTTTGAAAAAGGGTATCTGAAATATCGTTTGGTTGCAAATTATTTGCTTTTATTGCCTTCCCGATTTCCTTAACCGCATTGACTATTTCCCATCTGCTGCTGTAGCTCAATGCCATTATCAGGTTTAGGCCATTATTATTTTGAGTAGCTTCGCAGGCTTCATCCAGTTCATTCTGAGCAGATGAAGGAAGCAAGCTAATATTTCCGATTACATGAAGCCTGATGTTATTTTTATTAAGTGTGGAGACTTCCTGGCGTATGGTTTGTACCAGTAGTTCCATTAAACCTGTTACTTCATCTTTAGGGCGATCCCAGTTTTCCGTACTAAAGGCATATAATGTAAGATAACCTATTTTCAATTCAGCACAACCCTCAACAATATTTCTAACACTTTCCACTCCATGGTAATGACCGAATAGCCGATCCTTTCCTTTCTCCTTTGCCCATCGTCCATTACCATCCATTATAATAGCTATATGCCGGGGAAGTTTTTCGGCTATTAATTTTTCTTTTAAATTCATTTTATGATTAGGGAGTAAGACATTTGCCATGCCTGGCAAAAACAAAAGTAAGAAAATAGTTCATAGAGATTCCGAAGAAATATTTTATGGCTCTGCAGAAGGGCAACGATAAGAAGTAATATTAAATGAAAATCCTATCTCTGCAATGGTATACTGGTCTTTTTGTTTACTAAAGCCTCTTTGACGGCCTTCAATACCAATAGGAGTGCCTGTTTCAAAAGAACGATCTTGCATAATAGCTGCAAGTGATTTATTGGCGGAGGCAAATTTATCTTTACCGATATAAGTTTTACTCACATCGTCAATATAATCAGTAGTGGTAAAGCGATGAGTGATCTCAAATGAGATATTGACCCTATCGTTAAAAGCATACTTTACACCAAAACCGATAGGAAAAGCCATGGCGATACTGCCATAAGCCTTGCGCCCTTTATAAAAGGTTTCTCCTTCTGTATTTAAGGGTCGGAGATAGACTTTTTGATTTTGATAGTAAGCGTATGGATCATAGCCAAAAAAACCAATTCCTAAAGTTGCATACGGAGTAAAGGCGTGATCCGGATCAGTCGGGATGAATTTGAAAAAATTAAAATCGCCTTGCAAAGCAATCTCAAAAATATTTGTATTAAAACTGAGGTTTCTTCTTTTTTGAAAATCGTTATCGCTGTATGTGTCGCTGTACCCCAATAACGCATAATGACCTGACAGCCGCACTGAGGTATAATTACCAAATTGCTTTCTAAAAAACGCGCCTAAAGCAATTTTAGGGCGGTTTATCATTCCCCTGTTATTAAGATCCCCAAAATAATGGGCTGCCCCGGCACTGATGCCGAATTCACCCTCTTGTACATATTCCTCCATTTGAGCATAGTTCTGGGTTGAAAACGCAAGGCACAGTATAACTAAAAGGATTATTTTTTTCATGATTGGAGAACAAAATAAATGAAAGTTTAAGAACCAGGAAAGGAAGTTATAATTATTAACAAAGATAAAAATTTTAATTCCTTTTGTCGAGCCCCCAGGACAACTTATTTCTAAGTGTCTGGAGGAAGTTATTTTCATTTAGCCTTACAAGGTTTATATTAAAATTTTCTTTTCGAATGGCGAGCAACACTTCTTTGGAAACGATCTCGCGCCGGCTATCTAATGTACATAAAAAACCGTCAGTTCGCCCTTCCACTTCAAAAGAAATGACTGAATCGTCGGGTACCACCAATGGCCGTATATTCAAATTATGCGGAGATACAGGCGTAATGACAAGACTTGCCGAATCTGGAAATACAACGGGTCCGCTACAGCTAAGCGAGTAACCTGTAGATCCGGTGGGAGTGGCCACGATCAAACCGTCTGACCAATAAGTATTCAAAAAGCCTCCGTTAAGATAGGTATGAATCTTAATCATAGGCGAAGTATCTTTTTTATGAATTGTGAATTCGTTAAGACCAAAACTCAAACCATTGAACAACGGCATATTAGCATCGAGATGTACAAGTGATCTTTTATCCAATACAAAAGTACGTTTTACCAATGCGCTTATTACTGTATGTATTTCATGTTTGCCAATGCTTGCGAGGAACCCAAGTCGCCCATAATTTATTCCTAATACGGGAATACCTTTATCTCCGACAAAAGTAATGGCGTCGAGCAATGTACCGTCACCTCCCAGGCTTATAATAAAATCAATTTCCACAAGTTCTGATGGTTGATTAAAGGTGGAATATTTGTCAACAATGCTAAAAGAAGAATAAAACTGATTAAAAAAATCCTGAAAAATAACAGGTTCAATATGATAATAAGAAAACTCAGTGAGTAATAGCTTTAGTCCTTCCAGTTGCTCTGATTCTAATCCGCGACTATAAATGGCAATGCGCATAATTATTGTGGATAGGAATTAATTTGTACCCCCTCCGAAAAAATATATTTGTAAAAGTAAAATCTTTAAGCCAAATCATCCCCCATATTTCTGATAGGTGGAAGTTCCGTGATTTACTGATTTATTAAGAGACTTCCATTCAAGGACTTAGATACGGAGGTAGTTCAATAAATGGTTGTAATTGGCACTTATTTCGTTATCAAATAATTCTTCTCCTGAGTAAAAAGACACGGAGTATTCGTATCTTCCAAAAGTAGCAACGATTGTAGATATTTCTTTTTTATTTATCTGCAATGTTACCTCTAGCGAATGCGATAATGGATTTGGCAATACGTTGAGATGAAGGATTGAGGCGCCATTACTTTCCACAATATTATTAATTTCAGATATTGAATACTTGATACGCTCTATCTGCAGGACTACTATCGCTCCGTTTTCTGATGATCCGCAAAGAGAGCCGAGAGCCGATATTAGCGCTTCTGATGAAATAGTCCCCAGAAGCTCATTATTATCTCCAGTCACAGCAACAACATTAGTATGATAAAGATTACAGATAGCCACTGCTTTTAGAAAATGAGTGCTACCATCTACACCCGCTGATAATAAGCCCGATTGCAAAAATTCAAGAGTGGTATTGTTATCTTCTTCATTAGATAAGTCGCCTTCGCTGATAAGGCCTAAAAATTTCTGGTCCTCCACTACCGGAAGATGGGAGGCCTTATACTCAGTCATCATTTGTAAGGCTTTTTCTACAGTATCTTTTAAGTAAAGCTGGGGTGATAAATTATCAATAAGTTGCAGTGATGTCATTTGTCAATTAATTATGTTCAACTATGATTCTTCCTTAGTAAAAGACAACCTCAATCACAGAACTGTTGCAGCAGGCACTTTTAATTTTGAAAGAAATGTGTTTAATATCAGATTAAACTCATGAGGAACCTCCATCATAGGGGCGTGACCGCATTTATCAATGAAATGGACTTCGCTATTAGGTATGAGCTTATTAAATTCTCTTGCTACAAAGGGAGGAGTAATGGTATCATTATTTCCCCATATAAGGCAGGTGGGTTGTTTGATCTGGTTTAACTCATCTCCGAGATTATTTCTTATCGCAGATTTTGCCAGTGAAATGATCTTAATTACTTTAAGGCGGTTGTTAGTTATTTCAAAACATTCATCCACCAACTCGTCGGTAGCCATTGCCGGATCATAAAAAGTGAGCTGTGTTTTTTTACGAATGTATTCCTTATCGCCGCGTTTAGGATAACTATCGCCCATTCCGCTTTCAAATAATCCTGAGCTTCCGGTAAGAATTAAAGATTTTATTCTTTCGGGATTTTTTAAAACATATACAAGAGCCACGTGTCCTCCCAAAGAATTACCAAGCAGATGGATACTATCGTAATCCCGGTGTTCAATAAACTTTTTTACAAATTTTTGTAATCCCCCAACTGTCGTGTGGAGCAAATCGAGCTCAAACAGGGGAAGCATGGGCACTATAACTTTATGGGTGCTTTTAAAATACTCTATTAAATGCGAAAAATTACTTAACGCCCCGAAAAGTCCATGAAGTAATAACAATGGCTCTCCTTCTCCTATTTCAAGAAATTTAAATTTACCGTCTTGTACTATTTGATATTCCATTATTCTTTTGGATGGACAGGATTTTTTAGGCTGCCTTAATACTGCTAAAATAAATGTTTCTCGTCAAAAAAAAAGGAAATAATGTTTGGAATGATATTTACCGTGTAAAATTGTGACCAACATTTTCAAAAAAAGTTTGTAGTTGAAAGAACAAATCTTTAAAAACAGGTATTATTTTACCAATATTATCAATTACGTTAGGACCCCATGGTGATACATAACCATAAACTCTGGACCCCGCGATCGTAGAAGAATTTAAAAGACCTGATTTCTCTGCAAAAAATAAGAATACGCTGAAGATAACCGTATAAATAATAACATAAAATATAATTCCTCCCAATTTATCAAATCCCCCGAGCATCGCGACATTAATCGTCTTTTTTAAAATGCGGGCACAAATGTTTACTAATAAACTTACTACGATGAATACGAGTATGAATGATAGTATGGGGAGCCATTTAGCTCCCATGTGCGCGGACGTTTGCAGATAGTGAGCTATTACAACTGAAAGTTTTAACGCTGCTGCCAACCCGATAATAAAAGCAAGTAACGAGAAAACAGCGATAATCAATCCTTGAGAAAAACCTTTGTAAACCGCGACAAGCATAACAATTAAAAATGTAACATCAATTACCATTTTTGCGCCAGGTTTTGTCAAGACATTGGAATATAACGGAGGTTAGAACATCGTCATTTTGCAAAAAGTTCTTTTACAATGCCGGCTATTCTTTTACCATCTGCTTTGCCAGCCAGTTGTTTATTAGCGGCTCCCATTACTTTTCCTATATCTGCCGGAGAAGATGCACCGGTATCGGCAACAATCCTTGAGATTATTTCTTTCAGTTCTGATTCATCCATTTGTTTCGGCAAAAATTTTTCAATTACTTCTATCTCTTCTTTTTCTTTTTCAGCAAGATCTTTCCGGCCTTGTTTTTCATAAATTTCGAGTGAATCTTTTCGCTGCTTCACTAATTTTTGTAAAAGTTTAATCTCGTCGTCTTCTTTTATTTCACCATGGGCCCCTTCTGACGTTTTTGCAATAATAATAGCTGCTTTTATCGCCCGTAATGCACGCAACGATTTTTCATCCTTCGCGAGCATCGCGGCTTTTAGCTCAGGCATAATCTTATGTTCTAACGACATAATAATAGTAGTAAATGATTAATAATAATTTTATAAAGGTAACACCCACTGTTGCCAATAGGAACGGAGCAAGCGCTATCCGCTTTTTTTCCCGGATTCTTTTTCCAGATACTTTTTATGAAAATCATTGGCAAACACTTTAATGTCCTCTGCAATTTCAGAGTGCCGCGTAGCTCTTTTAAATGTATCAGCCATTGTCACAAAGATCTGGTAATAAAAATCAGCCATTTCATCCATCATCATATCTTTCGTCCAAAGATCTATTCGCATTGCTGTTTTTTCTACATCATCCCATAAAGCTAAAATCATAGCTTTAGATTGTTGATGAGATTCTGAGCTGGTACCAGAGGCATCCCATTTTATTTGCTGCGGAATTTTATTTGCATCTAACTGAACATTAATATTTATGTTTGATTCTGTCATATTGGATGCAAATTTAAGGGATATTGAATTTACTAACTTGACATCGCATTTAACCTTTCTTTAACCCCTTAACAAATACATTTGCCAACTTAATAATATTTATGAAAAAAATTGCTTTTGTAGTAACTTGTTGTCTATTTTTTTCGATGGCTTTTTCACAGGATGTGCAAACTGATAACACTACAAACAACAAGAATATTTATAAAAAGTACAATAGATCCGGGGATCATTTAATGATACAGTTTTCTTCAGACCATTGGACAGCGATGCCTGATAGCATCAGCAGTCATCAAAGTGGGTTTTCAAAAGGGTTCAATGCGTATTTTATGCTTGATAAGCGCTTTAAAAATTCTCCCAAATACAGTATCGGCATTGGACTTGGTGTAAGCACCAGTAACATGGTTTTTAAGAAAATGAATATTGAATTAAAATCTGCATCGTCTTTATTACCATTTACTCTCCTGGATTCTTCTAATCATTTTAAAAGATATAAATTAGCTACCAGCTACCTTGAAATTCCTTTAGAATTTCGGCTTACTTCAAAACCCGAAAATCCCAATAAAAGCTTTAAAGCGGCTATAGGATTAAAGGTAGGAGCTCTTGTAAATGTTCATACCAAAGGGAAAAATCTTCAGGATAAAAACAACCAATCAATAAATACTTATATCGAAAAAGAAAACAGTAAAAGGTTTATCAATGGTACCCGTTTTATGGGTACTGCCAGGGTGGGTTATGGCATCTTTTCCATTTTCGGATCTTACCAGATCAACAATATATTAAAAGATGGATTTGGCCCTGATATGAAATTATTCCAGGTGGGCCTGACTTTAAGCGGGCTATAATCCTTCTTCATTTAAATCAACCTATTTTTTTAAATTGCATTTAAGTTATCTTTAGCAAAAGGATAAATTATTTTTGCTTTTAAATGTCTGCCCTTGATTGAAAAAAAAACAGATTACAACAATGCTGTGAATGCCGTTCTGGTGGCAGTAATACAAAATAGCCAATCTGAACCTCTTGTAAAAGAATATCTTGAAGAATTAAGATTTCTTGCCGAAACCTCGGGAGCAAATACTATCAAAATATTTACGCAAAAATTGGATCATCCTGACAGTCGCACCTTTGTAGGCAAAGGAAAATTAGAAGAAATAAAAGATTTTACACAAAGGAAAAAAGTTGACATTGTTATTTTTGATGATGAATTGACCGGCTCACAAATCTCCAATATAGAAAAAGAATTACAAATTACCACTATTGACAGGAGTGATTTAATTCTTGACATCTTTGCTGCCAGGGCAAAAACTGCACAGGCAAAAGTGCAGGTAGAACTCGCACAATACCAATACATTTTGCCCCGCCTTAAAGGAATGTGGAAGCATCTTGAGCGGCAGGGCGGAGGCATTGGGAGTCGTGGCCCGGGTGAGACTGAAATAGAAACGGACAGGCGTATTGTAAAAGATAAAATAAGCCTTTTGCGTAAACGATTATTGGAAATCGAAAAACAATCTTTCACACAAAGAAAGGAACGGGGAGAGTTTATAAGGGTAGCCTTGGTGGGTTATACCAATGTGGGGAAATCCACAATTATGAATCTTATAAGTAAGAGCAATGTTTTTGCCGAAAACAAGTTATTTGCAACATTGGATACGACCACCCGAAAGGTAGTGCTTGGACGTACTCCTTTTCTTTTGAGCGACACGGTTGGTTTTATCAGAAAGCTACCTCATCATTTGATTGAAAGTTTCAAAAGCACTTTAGATGAAGTGCGCGAAGCCGATATTTTACTGCACGTCGTAGATATTTCACATCCAAAATATGAAGAACAACTAGCAGTTGTAAATAAGACACTCCATGAATTGCAAAGTTTGGATAAGCCTATTATTACTGTTTTTAATAAAATGGATCAATATGAAAAAAACACTTTCGACAAGTGGTTACCACCGGAAGTAAAGTTGCAATTATTAACTGAGTTAAAAGACAGATGGCAGGAGCAAACCAATGGTAGCTGCGTCTTCATTTCTGCTATAGAAAAAGCTAATATCGGCGAACTAAGGCAAATAATTTTGAATCAGGTAAGAACGCTGTATCAGGTAAAATATCCCTACAAAACAGATTTTTTTTATTGATGGACAAAAATTTCAGATGGGTAAAACTTGCAGACGGAACAGAGGAATTATTTTTAGGAAAAAATAATATTGCTTCTGTAAATGTTGAAGGTCAAAAGATTTGTATTGTTCGAACACTTAAAGGCTTAAAAGCATGTTCATCAATATGCCCTCATGCAAGTGGCGACCTCTCAGGAGGATATCTTGATAAAAAAGAAAACATTGTATGTCCAGTGCATGGTTATCGTTTCAGTCTCAATCATGGAAGAGATACTTTTAATGAAGGATTTTTTTTAAAAATTTTCAGGATTAAAGAAAGCGATGACGGCATATTTGTAGGGTTAGAATAATGATAAATATATACTGTGAGAAAGAGATAAAACCCACAATTTAGTAACTTTGCAACCCTGTCTTTTTGGCTAAGGCATTTCCTGCATCAAATTTGACAAGGTAACATTTATCTATATTTTTTTTAAATAACAATTAATATATGGCCGGGCTTCTCTCAATACTATTCGGTGGTAATAAAAGTGAAAAGGATGTAAAGGCAATTAGACCACTGGTTGTAAAAATAAATTCGTTCTTTGACCAGTATCAAAATATATCCAACGATGAATTGCGGGGTAAAACGCAAATTTTCCGGGATCGCATTAAGGAACATCTTAGTGAAACTGATAACCTGATAGATTCAAAAAAACTGGAGGCAGATCACTTGGATTCTGCCGATATTTCCGGTCGTGATGCAATTTATCGTCACATTGATGACATGCGCAAAGACCGCGATAAAAAACTGGAAGTAATCCTTTTAGAGATTCTGCCTGAAGCTTTTGCTGTAGTAAAAGAAACAGCTCACCGGTTTAAGGAAAATGAAGAATTGGAAGCAACAGCTACCGAACTTGATAAAACCTTTGCGCTCAACAAAAAATATATTCTTATCGAAGGCGATAAAGTCATTTATAAAAATAAATGGATTGCAGGCGGAACAGAAATAACCTGGAACATGCTTCACTATGATGTTCAGTTAATTGGTGGTATTGTTTTGCACCAGGGAAAAATTGCAGAAATGGCAACAGGTGAAGGTAAAACCTTGGTTTCCACGCTACCCGCTTACCTGAATGCACTCGCCGGTCATGGTGTACATATTGTAACAGTAAATGATTACCTGGCCCGTCGTGATAGCGAATGGAACGGCACTTTGTTTGAGTGGCTTGGACTTACTGTTGATTGCATTGATAAGCATCAGCCTAATAGCGAAGAACGTAGAAAAGCTTATGGCAGCGATATTATTTATGGAACTAATAATGAGTTTGGTTTTGATTATTTGCGGGATAATATGGTGCATTCCCCGGATGAAATGGTACAGCGTAAACATCATTTTGCAATGGTAGATGAGGTGGATAGTGTGTTGATTGATGATGCACGAACCCCATTAATTATTTCAGGACCTATTCCGCGGGGCGATCAGCAGGAATATGATCAATTGAAACCCCGTGTTGAACAAATAGTAGAAGCACAAAAAAAAGTGACAAATGCTTTTCTTATAGAAGCCAAGAAAAAAATAGCGGATGGTAATGACGACCCTAAAGATGGCGGTCTTGCTTTATACCGGTCACATCGCGGGCTTCCTAAAAATAATGCATTAATTAAATACCTGAGTGAGCCGGGTATGAAAGTAAAGTTGCAAAAGTCAGAGAATTATTACCTGGGCGAGCAACAAAAAAACATGCACATCGTGGATGATGAGCTTTATTTTGTAATTGATGAAAAAAACAACCAGGTTCAGCTTACCGATAAAGGAATTGCGTTAATTACAAAATCTGGTGAAGACCCTGAATTTTTTATCATGCCGGATATAGGAGTGAAGTTGGCAGAAATTGAGAAGAGTAGTGCTACTCCTGAAGAAAAATTAGAGCAAAAAGAAACTTTATTAAATGAATATTCCATTAAAGCCGAAAGAATTCATACGATTACCCAGCTATTAAAAGCCTATACTCTTTTTGAAAACGATGATGAATATGTGGTGATTGATGGCCAGGTAAAAATTGTTGATGAGCAAACAGGCCGTATTATGGAAGGCCGCCGGTATTCCGATGGGTTGCACCAGGCAATTGAAGCCAAAGAGAACGTGAAAATTGAAAGTGCTACGCAAACTTATGCTACCATTACTCTGCAAAATTATTTCAGGATGTACCATAAGCTCGCAGGTATGACGGGTACGGCAGAAACTGAAGCCGCAGAATTTTGGGACATCTATAAATTAGACGTGGTTTCAATTCCTACAAATGTGCCGGTTATCAGGGATGATGTACAGGATTTAGTTTTCAAAACGAAGCGCGAAAAGTTTAAAGCAGTAATAGAAGAAGTTGAAAAGATGAAGAGTGAAGGACGGCCTATTCTCGTTGGTACTACATCTGTAGAAGTAAGTGAATTACTCAGCAGAATGATGAAACAAAAAGGAATGGTCCATAATGTTCTGAATGCAAAACAGCACGCAAAAGAAGCGCAGGTAGTAGCTGAAGCAGGATTATCGGGGGCAGTTACCATTGCTACCAACATGGCGGGGCGCGGTACAGATATTAAATTAGGTGCCGGCGTGAAAGAGGCGGGAGGGTTGGCAATTTTAGGAACCGAAAGACATGAAAGCCGTCGTGTGGACAGACAGTTGCGTGGGCGTGCCGGAAGACAGGGAGATCCCGGATCTTCGAAGTTCTTTGTATCACTTGAGGATGACCTGATGCGTATGTTTGGAAGTGAAAGAATTGCTGCGCTAATGGATAGGATGGGGTATAAAGAAGGTGAGGTGATTCAACATAATATGATATCAAAAAGTATTGAACGCGCTCAAAAGAAAGTGGAGGAAAATAACTTTGGTATCAGAAAAAGGCTTCTTGAATATGATGATGTAATGAATAAGCAGCGTACTGTTATCTACGGAAAACGAAATCACGCTTTATTTGGAGAACGCCTTGCGCTTGACCTTGACAATGCTTTCTATTCAGTGGCGGAGGGAATTATTAATTCGTTTAAGGAAATTAATAATCACGAAGAATTCAAATTGGCTGTAATCGTGAATTTCGGTATTGATACCATCATTACTGCAGCAGAACTGGAAAAAGAAGATTTGAGTGAGTTATCCAATAAATTATATTACGAAGCTAAAGATCATTATAACCGGAAGAATGAACTGATGAATCAGCAAACGCTGCCTGTAATAAAAAATATCCGTAAAGAGCAGGGTACACATATTATGAATGTGGCCGTACCTTTTACTGATGGTAAAAAAATAATGCAGGCAATAGCGAATTTAGATAAAACAATTGCAACCAATGGTTCTGAATTGACTAACGCACTCGAGCGTAATATAACACTGGCATTGATTGATGATGCCTGGAAAGAGCATTTACGCGCAATGGACGATTTAAGACAAAGTGTTCAAACTGCCGGATACGAACAAAAAGATCCACTGGTAATTTATAAGATAGAAGCTTTTGGGGCTTTTAAACAAATGGACGACCAGGTGAATAAAGATATTGTGAGCTTCCTTACCCATTGCAGTATTCTGGTGGAACAAAACCAGGAAACCAGGATAACAGAAGAAAGGAGAAGAAGAACCGATATGAGTAAAATGCGCCAGCGCAAAGAAGAATTTGCGGGTGCTGCCGGCGGCCCGGAATATCTTTCTAATGAAAATGAATACGATGATCCATCAGAACACATGAAACAGGAACCCGTACGCGTAGGCCCTAAAATAGGACGCAATGATCCTTGCCCCTGTGGAAGCGGAAAAAAATATAAAAATTGTCACGGAAAAGGGGAAGTGTAAATTATTTACTGTCGATTGATTTACTTTTTATTTCCTCAAATGCTTTAATGTATTTATCAAGAAAGACTTGTTTTGATTTGAATCTGTATTGCATTATAAAGCGCGGATGCTCAAGGGGAATGATTGTTTTAAAAAACTTATATTTCTCATTAATTTTCTTTAAAAATGCTACGTTTTTTCCTGTTCCAAAACAAAAGCAAATGTCAGTTTGGATTCCCAATTTTATTTGTTTGCGAATGTTTGCAATCATAAAATCGTATATCGCTTCCGTCAATTCCTTACTGTCATAATAATTATAATTCACCTCTCTCCCTTTATCATTTTTTAAAGTAAAGCCAAGAGGGCAGATGGACTGAATGTAAAAATCTTTATAAAATGCTTTTGGACCACCATAAGCGTTGATCACCTCATAAACAAAAGTAGCCGAAGGCTCATGGGTTGCTTCTCCTGTAAATTCCAATCCGCATTCATTGAATAATCTTTTGGTATCAGTAAATGGAACACCGGTAACACCAGCACCAAATCTACCGGGATTTATACCAAGAATAATATGTCGTCGGTCATGATCGTCATAATATTTTTTATAAAATTTTGTAGAGATGGTCACCGCTTCTTTGTTCTCCTTAAACGGATTCATTATACTAATGCCTTCCGGCAAAACTCCATTGAAAGCGATTTTTTTATTAAAAGAAATTATTTTATCTGCAAATGTTTTCATTTTCAAAACTATAAATACCTGAACTCTTTAATAGACACTGTTTAATAGACGATAAATATTTTTACAAACTTGCCATATCTATCACAAACCGGTAGCGCACATCACCTTTCAACATGCGTTCGTAGGCTTCATTTACTTCACTGATCTTGATTACTTCCACATCACTCACTATATCATGAGCCGCACAATAGTCCAGCATTTCCTGGGTTTCTGGCAACCCTCCTATGAGAGATCCGGCTAAACTTCTTCTTCCTCCAATCAGGTTGAGAGCCTTTACTTTTGATGGAACTATAGGGGCGCCCAAACAAACCATAACTGCATTGGTCTTTAACATGGTGATATAAATATTATAATCATGCTCGGCAGAAACGGTATCTATGATAAAATCGAAATACTTATTTACTTTTTTTAATTGTGCTTCATCGCTGGTTAATATAAACTGGTGAGCGCCTAACCTTCTTGCATCTTCTTCTTTTGAAGGTGAATGGCTGAGCATCGTAACCTCTGCACCCATAGATGCGGCTATTTTTACAGCCATGTGCCCTAGTCCGCCTAATCCTACAACCCCTACTCTGTCGCCCTTTCCTACTTTCCAATGCCGAAGCGGAGAATAAGTGGTAATGCCCGCACAAAGTAATGGTGCTATCCCCTCCAAAGGTTGTTTGTCAGAAATGTGCAATACAAAATCTTCGTGCGCCAGGATTTGTTTACTATAGCCTCCCAAGGTAATGCCGCTGCCATCTCTCTCTCTTCCATTATAAGTGCCTACCATTCCCTGATCACAATATTGTTCAAGCCCTTGCTTGCAATTGTCACATTCTCTACAGCTATCTACCATGCACCCTATACACGCGAGGTCACCCACCTTAAATTTGGTCACATCTGGCCCTACTGCTGTTACCCGCCCCACAATTTCATGTCCGGGGACTACAGGATATTTAGTGCCTCCCCACTCATTGCGCACCGTATGCAGATCGCTGTGGCATACTCCACAATATAAAATATCTATTTGCACATCTTTTGGTTTGGGTTGTCTTCTTTCTATGGTTGTAGCTGCTAAAGGAGTGGTCGCAGCCTCTGCTGCATAAGCTTTTACTTTATTCATAATTATTTATTTCAGTGAAAACAAAATTACGTGATTATCAATAGTCTCTCAGATGTTATCCCCATTAGGATGTTTTATTTTGGTATAAGATAAAATTATTCCATCTTTCAATATGCAATGGAATACTGCTTACTCGTCAGAAAAATAGGAGTATTCAAAATATTATAGCTCTGACGATCTAGAATGTTTTTCAAAAAACTCTCTTTGCTCCTTTGCTTTGAAAGCCAGGTCACTTAGCTTTTTAGCAATATCACCAGTATCTAAGGCTAGGGTAGCTGTTGACTTGTTTAATTCATGTAATCTTTGATTGGCAAGTGCTATCTTTTGAGTAATCAAATCAAACATAGCATCTATTTCGATAGGGTTTTTTAGAGGTACGAATTGATTATTCCGGTAGGTAATGAATTTATTTAAAATTCCCAATGCCTGGTTATAAGTACCTACGACTGAATCATACAAATTCATGTCGCTATCCTGGTAGATCAGTTCTATTTCTAATTTTATTTGTTTTATTCTGGTGTCAATTAAAGAAAAGGGCCACTCATTGTTTGAAATTCTTTGTAACACAGACAAATACCTTGTCAAAGAATCAGAACCTCCATATTTTATGATGGAATCTTTATAATTAAAATAAATCTTTTTATCTACCGATCGTGTATTACCGGTTTTAAATTCTTTATAACCAACGGGGTAGTCTAAAAACTGAAATAGCGGATCAAAAGGAAAATGGTTCTGAATAAAATTGGTAGGGGCAATTTTGAAATAATTGGTTTGCACCTTACTTATGAATTGGTTATTGCTTATAAAACCTGCATCCCAGGTTGGATCGTACATAAACCACTGGCCATCCGTAAATGCAGTACACCAAACGTGCGGAGACTTATCTATAGACCCCGATTGTTTGGTGTATCCCTGTATTATAAAAGAGGCGATCCCTGTCTTAATGCATAGATCGTTGAAGATCGCCGCAAAATTTTCACAAACACCTTTTCTTCGTTTAAGGGCATAAGTAACTCTCTCTTCACGGTCTTCATCCAAAATCACTAAATGGATACTATTTCTGTCGTATTTAATATTGTTGGTTACCCAGGTATAAATGGCTCGTATTCTTTTACTTTCTGAATCAAAATGTCTTTCTATATACTGTGCGATATCATGTGTGGTAGTGGTTTGTTCGATGGGTATGTTTAACGCAATACGATCTGTTTCCATGTAACCAAACCCTTGCCCTCTTGCGGTAATAGTGCAGTAAGTAATACAAATCAAAACAATCAGAGTTTTCACATTTCTAAGTTAGGATAGATAAAAGTATAAAGGTGTTAAAATGAAGGTGAAATGCTTTCTTAAATGCTATTTAGAATAGACAATTGAGTAACACGTATTTAGTTTAAAAAACAAAATAGCCTTGAGATTTTTCTTAGTTTTAAATTTGAATAATGGATACTTTAATTCAAATTGAAGTTTGGGCATTACCTATCTTTAAAAAATATTAATGGAAATCTATAATATCATCACGCTGATAATTGTTTTGGCAGCCACTTTTGGATATATCAATCATCGTTTTATCAAGCTCCCGCGCACTATTGGCATTATGCTTATATCGCTTTTTGCTTCGCTGGTGGTAGTCGGTATTGGAAGCATTTCCCCTGAATTTTTTTTAAAGACGACACAAGCTATTAGCATCATAGATTTTCAAACTGTATTATTGAGAATAATGTTAAGTTTTCTTTTGTTCGCAGGAGCTATTCAAATCGATTCTAAAAAGCTACAGTCTGAGCGTACCTCAATCATTACATTTGCCACAATAGGAGTTGTCATTTCAACATTTGTGATAGGTACATTATTGTATGGTGTTATTATGCTTTTTGGCCTTTCGGTAGATTATCTTTATTGCCTTTTATTTGGTGCTCTAATCTCTCCTACCGATCCCATAGCGGTACTTGGCATTCTAAAAAAAGCAAAAATTTCTGAATCACTCGAGACAAAAATAAGTGGTGAGAGTTTGTTCAATGATGGTGTAGGAGTCGTTTTATTTATAACTTTTTATGGTATAGCACAGAGTGGGGTGGAAAACATTTCGGTATTGAAAATTATATGGGCTTTTATCAGCGAAGCTGGTGGAGGTCTTCTTTTCGGCTGGCTATTAGGTTATCTGGGTTATATAGCATTAAGATCAATTGATAATTATGTAGTAGAAGTAATGATAACACTTGCTATCGTCATGGGAGGCTATTCACTTGCCGAACTATTACATATAAGCGGCCCTCTGGCAATGGTAATGGCGGGCCTCATTACAGGTAATAAAAGTATGGATGCGGTAACAAGCGATATAACCCGTGATTATATCGGTAAATTCTGGGAAATGATTGATGAAGTAATGAATGCAATTCTATTCCTGCTGATTGGTTTTGAGATGTTGATTATCCCATTTAATTTCACTTTATTGTGGTTGGGTTGCATAACTATACTGATAGTATTATTTGGCCGTTTTGTTTCGGTTTCATTGCCCATCAAGGTCTTAAAGTATAAAAATTCATTTCCTAACAATACGATTCCCATTCTGACGTGGGGAGCTTTGAGGGGCGGCATATCCGTTGCTCTTGCACTGGCAATTCCTAAATACATGTATGGGGAGATGTTCGTATCCATTACCTATATTGTTGTTCTTTTCTCCATAGTGGTTCAGGGACTTACAATCGGGAGGTTCGCAAAAAAACTGCAGCAAAATGGGGGAGGATCGGAAACGAATATTCGGTAGGCATTTTGCAGGAGGGCAATAGTATTCTTTGGCTACAACAATTTTTATAAATGATTTTAAAAAACTGGAGTTCCACTGATTATAATAAAATAAAAAATGTATTGTATGAAACAACTATTTAACGTATGTATCTCAAATCACGTAGCTGCCGATATTTGCTGCTTCAGGAAGACAATACTGTGTAAAAGCTTTCGGGAATGTATTAGCCAATTAGGTTACATTACAGCTCCGCAATTCAAATCTGTCTCATCAGGCTTCTTGTTTTTAATAAGTTTCGTTTCAATTTTGGTATCAGATTCTTTTGCCGGATCAATTTCTTTCAAACAATCTGATATATTAAACACAAAACACGTTTATAATGATACAGGAATCAATAACAGTATCATCGCACCGGGAGCTACACCGGTCTTGATTTCAGATCAATTTTCATTTACCGAAGGACCTGCTACAGACAGGGAAGGAAATGTTTTTTTTACAGACCAACCTGATAATAAAATCTGGAAGTACGATATTAATGGTCATTTATCTTTGTTTATGGACAAAGCAGGCAGGTCTAATGGATTGTATTTTGACAAGAAGGGCAATATTATCGCCTGTGCAGATGAACACAATCAATTATGGAAAATAAGTCCGGATAAAAAAGTAAACGTTGTTGTTGAAAATTACGATGGTAACACATTCAATGGCCCTAACGATGTATGGGTAAACCCTGTAAATAACGGTATATATTTCACAGATCCATACTATAAAAGAGATTATTGGGCGAAAGACCACCCCCCAATGAGAAAGCAGAACGTTTATTATTTATCAAATAATAAAAAAACTGCCGTGCCGGTCGAAATGGAAATACAAAAACCCAATGGAATCATAGGAACTCCCGATGGCCGTTATTTATTTATAGCCGACATAGGTGCGGGTAAGATTTTCAAGTATAAGATTAACAAGAATGGGCGATTGAGCGAGAAGCAGCTTTTCGCCAGCCATCAAACAGATGGTATGACAATAGATAGCGAAGGCAATATTTATTTAGCAGGTAAAGGTGTAACCGTCTATAATCCGAAAGGCCAGATGATTGAGCAAATTTCTATCCCCGAGGGATGGACAGCAAACGTATGTTTTGGAGGGAAAGAAAAAGACATACTTTTTATTACCGCCTCGAAATCAATCTATACTTTACAGATGAATTTGAAGGGAGTTCAATAAAAATCCCCCAAGTGGCTTCT
>JBDTJI010000199.1:0-6466 GCA_039935935.1 Ginsengibacter sp.
GCTTTTAAGAAAGCCTCAACTACTGTAGATTGCTCTTTGTCTTTCGGATGTATGGTAATCGCTTCCATTTTTTTATTTAAAGATACAAAATAAAAAAATCCATAAACCTTTTCATTCTCATTGTTTCCGATAATGCTCAAAGATTTTGCCGTTTTACCTGGTAACCATTCTGCAAAAATTCCAGAATTCGACAGGTTAGCTTTTTAACCATAAAAATAATTGTCTATTCTTGTACTTCCTTTAACCAGTTATTAAACCTCAACCCCATGGAAAGTGAAAGCATTTGATATCCCGGTTAGGAGCATAGCTTGCTGCGAGGTAAAAAGCCTTGAGAAGATAGTTGATCCAGCAGAAAAAAAATAAGTATGAAAAAATATATATTTCCATCAATTTTATTTCTGTTTTTCGCTCCTTTGCTGAGAGGCCAAGAGATAGATTTTAAAAAGACTATGGATAGGTTGCAGGATAATGTACAAGAAACAACTTACGAAGGAGTTGAAGACGGATGGTATGGGGTAATGGATATTCCCGATTTATTATTTTTGACGATAATTCAAGATAAAGATCTTTACTATATTAACGTATATTAACGATGATTCCGTAAAATGGGAATATAAGTATTTTGCTTTAGGATTGCTTCAGGGATTATGTATCCAGGAGTACTTACCCATTGTTGAAAATATTTATGCGTTGTTTGAAAGGGAAATTATCAGCGCCCCTGTAGATTTAAGTAAGCCTATTAGGAAAAACAATTTTCATCCTAGTTTAGATGTGCTAAAGTTAAGCATTGACCAGGGCAATCTAAGCTGGGAGGTTTGTAAAAATTACAACAATATGTTAGTGAAAAAGTTGTTGAATCAGATAATCAGTAATGAAAAGGTTTCTACTGAAATTAAAAAATATTGCATAGAGATTTTAAGTGGAAATAGTTATCGCCAAAAAAAAATGTTATTACGAAAGCATTTAATAACGATTCCTATATTTGAATGTAAAAATCGCAAAGCATTTTTTCATACTCGCTCTTTTTATATTGAGTTATTGTATTGTTCATCCGGCATTCCATTTTATAGATTATTCAACCGGGTTTTTGGCGTCTCTCGCGCGGCTTGGTAAAACTTAAGAAAATAATTGTTGAGAAAATAAATGACTGATGCTTACATCTCTAATATAGAACAAAACAGAGTGGCAGGTGGAAACATGCGACAACAGAAGTTTTAAAATTTTACACGAAACGAAATATAAAAAGTACCAGCCTTATTTTTCTATTATTAGTGTTATCCGCATGTCCTTATAAAGAAATATATAAAACCGTTGATCAAACAAATGAAATTAGTGGTTTAAAAATAAGTCCTTTCAAGTTATTTTTTAGTTCACATAAAGGGATAGCCACTGCTGATGTTATTTACAAGATCACCAATCTAACAGATTCTGTCAAACAAGCCAACTTTGCCAAAAGCTCTTTAATTATTATAAATGATACTTTAAAGGTTGAGAAAATGTTTGCTGCACATTACGCAACAGATATACCACTCCAAAATACTTTTACTATACGCCCTCAAAAGGATACTTTAATTGCTTTTAGATTTAAGGATATAAAACAAAAATTTGGAGACACGCTTAAAGTTATAATTGGAATCTCGGGAGTCGGGAATACAATCTTTATCTATAAAAGAGCAAAATAAATATCCACCAGAATTTAATTAGATTTTATAATGAAAATTAAATATCGTGTACTAAATGATGACTCCCTGGTTAGTGCAAATTTCACTCGAGCCACCTGATAAGATACTTGAGAAAATAAACCATTTAGAAATAAGCCTCTTATGCTTAAATCCTACGAAGAACAAAATACAAATGGTACAAGTCGCAAAGAAAATATCCTTATGACCAAAGACGATAAAGTGGAATTAATTTCCAGAATAGAATCTTCTAAAACATACACCATCAAATGGATGTTTATTTTTTGGATAGGACAATTAGCTGCCGTAGCGGGCATTCTCTTTGCTTTGTTGAATGTTTATTTAAAATAATAAAGCATGTTCGGCACTGATAAATTAATTTTTTAATCAGACGTCTATTCTCCGGCATTGGGAAGGAGATTTTCCTGTTGGGACGGTATAGCATTAAAAGCAGTTAATAGATTCTTTAATTTTTACACAGTTTCAGTAAGTACTTCCTCTAATTTATTATCTGTTATAAACTTTTGAGTCGCTTCCTTAAAATCATTTTCCAGTTTAGTAGCGAGTTCCAGAGTGTCATCGGATTTGGACATGATGTCCGGCATTTGTTTATCTATCAGACCGTTTCCGAGATTAATGTTTTCTGCTTCAACCTGGGCGATTTTCTTTAACAGGGAAGTCTGGGTATTTACTATATCTTCAAGAACCCGTGACAACTTTTCCATTTCTGCTAATTTTTCTCTCTTATCCATAAAATATAATTTTTGTTTCAACACCTTTCGATCAAATTCTATTCCCTCTTTTGGTAAAGGAAGGCTAAATGCCTGCAAACATAGTGCGGCAAGGGTATTGCGCTGCTGTTAAAATAAACTTTGTCAAACTGATTTTTGTTGATACAAGGCAGATATTCCTCAAACGAATATAATAATCCACGGGTTCAACGCTGATGGCGGGGAACTTACAACAAGAAAACGCAATTCCATTTCTCTTAAATATTTATATATCATGACCATGAGTCTTGGCACATCAACAATTCCCTGCCAAGATGCAAGTGCATGCGACATGTAATCGAAATCCTAAATTAACAACTTGTATTGAAAATCTATTTTATCCCAAACGCTTTTTTCACCTTAGGTACATAGTCCAGTTTTTCCCAGGTAAATAATTCTACCTTCACAGTTTTGGGAGAGCCGTTTGGAAAATTAAAAGTTTTAGTAACTATTTCATTTTTGCGGCCCATGTGGCCGTAAGAGGCAGTTTCCTGGTAAATAGGATTACGAAGCTTTAAACGCTGCTCAATAAAATAAGGACGCATGTCGAAGATAGATTCAACTTTTTTTGCTATTTCACCTTCCGTTAAATTTACTTTAGAAGTACCATAAGTTGTTACATTGATGCTGGTAGGTTGTGCTACACCAATGGCATACGAAACCTGTACCAATACTTCATCACAAACACCTGCGGCTACCAGATTTTTGGCAACATGCCTTGCTGCATAGGCAGCGCTTCTATCCACTTTGCTTGGGTCCTTTCCACTGAATGCGCCACCACCATGAGCACCCTTTCCTCCATAAGTATCTACGATTATTTTTCTCCCGGTAAGGCCGGTATCGCCATGTGGCCCACCTATTACAAATTTGCCGGTGGGATTAATATGATATTTTATTTTGTCATTAAACAGGTGCGCATATTTCGGATATTTTTTCTTCATGCGCGGAATCAATATCTTTTTGACATCATCAGAAATCTTCTTAAGCATCTTGTCTTCCTTATCAAAATCATCGTGCTGTGTAGAGATAACAATTGCATCAATTCTTACCGGTTTATTATCATCACTATACTCAAGTGTTACCTGGCTCTTGGCATCAGGCCTCAAGTACTTAATTTCTTTATTCTCTCTCCTTAATGCAGCAAGTTCAATTAAAAGACTGTGCGCGATATCAAGGGATAGCGGCATATAATTTTCTGTTTCACTGGTGGCATACCCGAACATCATACCCTGGTCGCCCGCACCCTGGTCTTCTTTTTTATTTTTTACCACGCCCTGGTTGATGTCAGAAGATTGTTCGTGAATAGCTGATAGTATCCCACACGAGTTGGCTTCAAACATATACTCACTTTTGGTATAGCCAATCTTCCTGATTACCGCACGGGCGATTTCCTGAACATCGAGATATGCTTTTGATTTTACCTCTCCGGCTAATACTACCTGCCCCGTTGTTACCAACGTTTCACACGCCACTTTACTTTGGGGATCAAATGCTAAAAAGTTATCTATAAGCGCATCGCTGATCTGGTCAGCGACTTTATCAGGGTGTCCTTCACTTACGGATTCAGATGTAAATAAATATGGCATGTTGTTTATGTTTTGAGGGGCAAATTTATAGATTGAAATTCATAGATCAAAATAGATTGAAAACATTCATTCAACCATTAAAGCACTGAATAGATTACGCGAAGTCTCAATCTCGTAGTAGTACTATTGGTCCCATTTAATTTTACCCTGCCGTAAGCCATGCTGTTTTTAGGATAAGTAAAGGGTACAATGGACTGCCCGCACCAATCAATATAGCTCCTCAAATTATTGATGTAATTAGGTGCACTTAGTCTGAGATTAAGGTTGGGCTTTCCTTTAGTAACAATCGATTGTAAGTATCTTGAGATATTAAAAACATATTCACTGATGAGGTTTCCCTGGTCATCTTTTGCTTGTGTAACGCCTCCACCCAAATGAGCGAATCGTGACTGTAACTCTGCTGTGCTAAAATCGCATGGAATGGGAATGTAAGCGCCTCCATTGATATCCGGGTCTTTAGTATCGATGTATAGGCTCACGGGAGGTGCAAAAATATCATTAAGAGAATTAGGTGAATACACCTGGTCCACAATTAATTCCGCACGGTTAATAACCCTGTTGGATAATCCTGTAAGTCCTGGAATGGTAAGCATTGCGTAGGTGCCGGGTGAAGTTTGAATATAAATTACGCTGTCACCTTCAGCAGGATGGGTGAGATGATTGGTTATCTCCGAATTGCCCCGCTCGCGAATGATAGAATTGGATAATGCTGATCGTCCGGTGAGAGTAAAATCAATTCGTGATGTATCTTTTACACCGCTTTTTGATGACCTTACATAAAGTGATACGCGCGTGCTTTTATTATCTATATCAAAATAGTTCAGTCCTTGACCACCCGTAGCCTCGTCCGGCACAATAGCAAATCCCCTAAAATATTTTACAAAGTCATTGTCACTCTTGAATATCTGGGCTGAATCACGAATGAACTGTTCAGCGAAAGATTTTGACAAAGGAATTCTCAGTTGATTAGTAACATTTTCATCAACTGTATGGATAGAGTCGTCAAGATTAAGTGGCAGAAAAGATCTCTCTCCCAATATAACTGAATTATCATATCCTAATTCTTTGCACGTGGTATAACTATCACGCAGGCGAAAACTATCAAGAAGCTGATATAGCTTCACTTTTTGAGGAAATGTGGTATCACCAAAAGTATAAGAGTACTTAAGAACTATTACCGCAGAATCCAACAACAAACTATCAGGATCAGAAGCAGGAAATGAAAAGGGAAAAGATGCAGGCTTAAATTCAACGTAAATTTTTGCATTGGTCTTTCCAAAATAAGGGTCATTTTCTATAAGCCCTAATGCCTGCAGGTCGCTTCTTTGTGCGGTGTCACATTCGTTATCGTCAAAATTTCTGGCAATTACAGCAAAAGTGGTATCGAAAGTATGGATATTATCAACACCAGGTATCAGGCTTTGGCCAATAGTAGTTGTATCAATCTTTGTACATCCAATAGCAAAAAAAAATATAATCAACACCCCTGTAACCGCAGTTTTGTATTGGTCTTTAAACACTTAAAAGTAAAATTTGAGTAGATGAATAAGGAACGAGAATTATTTATCGGCAAGGTCGGAATACAATTGTAAATAGTCTGTTAAATCTGATTCTTCATTATACTTTAAGACCCTTTTACCGCGCACTTTTCCAAATTCCTCAGATAGTTTTTTGTCAACTTTATCAGCACCAAAAGTAATGGCATCGGCAAATTGAGCGCCACCACGAAACATGGCCGTATTGCTTCCTTCGTTAAAGACAGTAATATCTTTCTCTTTAATGTTGGCGTTGATAGTAGCTATACCGGCAAAGTCAGCCTCCATTTTTTCTTTATAGGTATTTTGACCTATGGTATAAATTACCTTGCAATTGCTAAATACAGGTTCCTTTTTATAAGCAGTTTTTATATACATCGGGATAAGCCCCGTCATCCAGCCACTACAATGAATAATATCAGGAGGCCAACCAAATTTCTTTACCGTTTCCAAAGCGCCCTTGCAAAACAAGACAGTTCTTAACCCATTATCGGCAAACCATTTGCCATTCTCATCATGATGCAAAGACTTTCTTTTAAAAAGATCCTCATTGTCTAAAAAATAAATTTGTAACCGTGCGTTGGGGAGAGAGGCCACTTTAATAACAAGAGGATAATCATCACCATCTACATTTACATTGATACCGGAAAGCCTCACTACTTCATGCAGCCGGTGCCGCCTTTCATTAATCATTCCAAAACGCGGCATGATGCATCTCACCTCCATTCCACTCTCATTAGATTTCACCGCCAGCCTGTTTACAATTTCGGAAAATTCTGTCATCTCAAGATAGGGAGACATTTCGTTGGCTATGAATAAAATTCTTTTCTTTGTCGACATTTACAAATAATTAATTAACTGAATCTTTTTTAGCAGGCGGCAAAGTTACAATTTTT
>JBDTJI010000200.1:0-11227 GCA_039935935.1 Ginsengibacter sp.
AAAATGGAAAATGGCAAGAGGCAAGATAGCAGTTGGTACCGAAGGTCAGGCTGCGGTTACAGATTTTAGAATTGCCATAAATACATTTGTAAAGTCCAGGATTCTCAGGGTACTCAATAAACGAATAAACTTATTAACTAATTAACAGATAAACTAATAAACCAACCAACCTATCAACAATGAAATTTGCTGCTTCTACACTACTTATTCTGCTTTTCAGCTTTTTAGCTTGTTTGTATTTCCCGTGGTGGAGTATAGCCGTAATTGCTTTTGTAGTTTCATTATTGATCCCACAAAAACCTGGTGTTGCTTTTTTCTCAGGATTTGCAGCCCTTTTTTTATTGTGGGGAATTTTAAGCTTTTGGATCAGTACCAACAATGAACATATACTTGCACATCGTGTTTCTTTATTAATTCTAAAAACTGACAGTCCTTTTTTACTAATCTTAATCACTGCGCTTATAGGCGCTTTAGTGGGTGGCCTGGCGGCGCTAACAGGAAGTTTTATTCGTTATAAATAAATTCAAAATAGTCGCCTGTAATCAGGCATTGAATTTGTCATTCATTGTAAGTGTTTGAAAATGCTCTTATCAAATCTGACCCTAAAATAGTCTTATCATTTTATGCAAAAGCTTTTATTGTTTCTCCTGTTCCTTTATTCTTCTACCTCAATGGCACAAAAGGTTGAAGGTAAGGTAAGAGATACCGAAGGCAATATTTTACCATTTGCTTCTATTTTGGTTAAAGGCACATCAATGGGTGTAACGGCTAATAATAGTGGTAACTTCAGCATCCATCTTTCACCCGGCAATTATACATTGGAGTGTCGTTACGTAGGTTATGCTTCACAGGAGAAATCAATTACTTTAAAATCAGGCAATGAAACAGTGAACTTTGTTTTGTCGGTTCAGCAATTAACTTTAAAAGAGATTATTGTAAAAGAGGGTGGGGAAGATCCTGCTTATGAGATCATTCGTAAAGCGATCAGTAAACGCCCTTTTTATGAGAAGCAGGTAAAAGCATTTGAGGTACAGGTATATATTAAAGACCTCATCCGGTTAATTGACTTTCCCGATAAAATATTCGGCCAAAAAATTCCCGAAGAGAATAAAACTCAAATGGGCCTGGACTCTTCCGGCAAAGGAATTATTTATTTGTCTGAATCAGTTAATAAGGTTTCTATGCGTCAGCCCAACGATTTTAAATTAGAAGTAATATCAAGTAGGGTGAGTGGAAGTAATGGATTTGGTTTTGATTTTCCCGTAGTCATCAGTTTTTATAAGAACAACGTATCCATTTTTTCTAACCAGCTAAATCCCCGTGGCTTTATATCTCCCATAGCCGATGGTGCCTTGAAATTTTATAAATATAAATTCTTAGGAAGCTTTTTTGAGGAGGGTAATGAAGTAAATGTGATTAAAGTAATTCCCCGCAGAGATTATCAACCCTTATTTTCAGGCATCATCAACATTACCGAAAATGACTGGCGGATTTTTAGCTGTGATCTTACAATCACTAAAAAATCCCAATTAGAAATTTTGGATACCCTTCGCATCTCTCAAATTCTTATGCCTGTAAAGGGAAATGTCTGGCGTGTTAAAAGCCAGGTGCTGCATTTCAGGCTTGATCAATTTAACGTAAAAGCATCAGGCAATTTTGTAAATGTCTATTCTGACTATAATCTGAATCCTGATTTTCCAAAAAAATATTTCGATCGGGTATTAATCAAATATGATACTGCTGTCAATAAAAAACCTCACGCTTATTGGGATAGTATCCGGCCTGTACCTCTTGAACCTGAAGAAATAAAAGACTACCAAACAAAAGACAGCGCCTTTGCGACGCGGAAAGATGTTATTGAGAGAAATATTGATTCGTTGAGGAAAAAACAGGGCCGACTAAAGATTACAGACGTTTTCTGGTCAGGGATAAACCGCACTCATTACAGTAGTACGGGTGACTATCAAATTCATTTTGATCCGCTTTTAAAAACATTACAATACAATACTGTAGAAGGATTGGCTATCAATCCTTCCCTTACTCTCTCGAAACAAATCTCCCAGTCAGACACTAAAGTAACTTTTATTGCAGATGCGAGATATGGTTTTAATAATCATCACATCAATCCCTGGGCAGGCTTTGTATTCAGCAGTAATGATTCTTTTGACATAGATAAAAAGTTTAACCGCCGTTCATTTTTCATTGCGGGTGGCAAAAGGGTAAGCCAGTTTTTCAAAGAAAGCGATATAACAGGATTGGGCAATAGTATTGGTACGCTCCTGTATGGACAAAATAACATGAAAATTTATGAAAATTATTTTGCCAAAACGGGTTTTAGAAAGCAGTGGGAAAGCGGAACGAAATTTTTAATAGAGGGTGAATATGAAGACAGGCTACCCATAGAAAATACCACTGATTTTATTTTAAACAAAAAATGGCTTTCAAGATTTACTCCTAATTATCCTGTTGAAGTATTATCCTCGCAGTTTTCTCAACACCAGGCTGTACTTATTCATTCATCGTTGCGCGTAACGCCCGGTCAGCGCTATATTCAATTTCCGCAATCAAAGTTGGCGATTGGCTCTAAATATCCAACCTTCACACTTGACTATACCAAAGGCTTAAAGAACATCCTGGGCAGTGATATAGATTATGACAAATGGAGTTTTAATATCGAGGGTGAGGCCAATTTAAAAATGGCGGGCTCGATAAAATATAATATTACCACGGGAGGCTTTTTGAATACCGGGTCTGTTTTTGTTCAGGATTATAAACACTTTTATACAAGTTTTTCTCACATTGCGGGGGAGTATGTGAAGTCGTTGCAAACCTCAACTGATTATCAATTCAGCAATACATCTTCTTTTTATACCGAGTTGCTTTTTGAGCATCATTCCAATGGGTTGATTACTAATAAAATTCCGTTATTAAAAAAGTGGAACTGGAATTTGGTAGAGGGAACCAACGCTATTTATATAAATCCAAAAACAAAATATGCTGAATTGTTTATCGGGCTGGAGAATATTTTTAAAATGATACGAATAGATATTGTTGGGGGTTTCCAAAATGGTTTTAAGCCTATATATACCTACCGCGTTGGATTTGGTGGCTTACTAGGCGAAGTATTAAATAAGCAAAGATTTGAAAGAAATAAAAAAATAATTGATGTGTGGTGATATTATTTTAGCGTCGAATCGGGCTGCCGGATATCATCTTTTTATTGGCTCCATTCTGTTCATCCTTATTGTCTTTTTTACAAACTTCATAAAAAGCCTGTAATTGATTTGAAAGAAGATCATCGTCACGATCAATTGGCGTTGTATATAATTGAATGAAATACCCACCGCCGGATCATTAAAAATATGAGTGGAAATTTCAAAGGCGGAATAGGTCTCGAAGAAGATATTTTTAAATCTGTTTACACGGAATTTCTTTACCATTTTCTTTCTCGTGCCTGAATTGCCTTCTAGGGATCGATGATAGTTTGTTGTGTTCACATAAGACAACTTACCCAATACAGCGAGTTTAGCCATAAATGACCAATCACAGCCAACGTGCACGCCTATTGGTTTTTTCTTTACAAGCCCATTTCGAAAAACTCCATAGAAGTTGCCATTCTTCTTTACCTTAGAAAAGTAAGTAAACAATCTTGTAAAAGATGTTTCCTGATCAACTCTGAACATTTTTTCGTTAAACAAAAATTGGTCACCGGAATAATATTTCGCTATGCCTGAACACAAAACGTGATCTGAATTAGTTTCTAAAAATTGAACACATTCAGCTACGTAGTTGTCATCAAAATAATCGTCATCACTCATCCATGTAAAATAATGTGCAGACGCTTTTTCAAAAACAAAATTAAAATTCTCTTCTAATCCGAGATTTTCAGCTTGCCTGAAATGCTTGATTCTATTGTCTTTTGCTGCATGTTCCTGTATTATCTGTTGCACTCCTTTATCGGTAGAGCAATTGTCAGATATAATAATTTCCAGGTTAGAATAAGTTTGCTGCAGAATGGTTTGTAAACATTTTTGCAACCCCACCGGCCTGTTATAAGTGGGTAAGCCAATAGTTACTAATGGTTCATTATTGACTTGCTGACGAATCTGCGCAGTGCTTACTTCATTCATTATTACAAGGAATATCTTTTAAGAAACCCGCTTTAAATAGCCACCACCTAACGCTTCTGTTATTAATAATTTGTTCGTAATGGCCTCGTCTTTTACAAAATCAGCAGTGGTTTTTAAAAATGCTTCCATAGCGGTATAAGGATTATTGCCAACATCCCAGGGCCTGTCGGTAACGTATCCTTTAGGAAAAAATTCAACAAAGGTATCTGGCAATAAAATGTACGAATTCATGCTGACCAATGGGGTATAAAGCTCAAGTTCACGAAGTACATGGTCGTGGGTATGATTTGAATCTAAAACAACCATCACTTTTTTAAATCCTTTGGCATAATCGGCAATCTGTTTTACTATGGCTTCATCAATGGATGAGCCTTCGATCATTGTTATATTTTTCATCATGGGATGTTTTTCAATTTCATCCCTGTTGTGTTTCCTGATATCTATATCTACAGCGATTACTTTGCCGCCGTTGCCCAGCAATTCCATCATGCTCGATGAAAAAATGATAGAACCTCCGTGTGCAATGCCTGTCTCGATAATCAGGTCCGGTTTTACATCCCAGATCAGTTCCTGCATGATCTGTATATCCTGCGGATACTTAATGATGGGCCTTCCAAGCCATGTAAAATTATAAGTGTATTTATACTTATCGGCATGAAGCATCCACTCAACCGATTTCTGTTTTAATTCTTCATCATTAGCCATCTGCTTCATGGCTTCTTCTCTTTCCTGCTTAAATTCCCCGATTGGATTCATTTGTGTTAATTTGATTTTAAATAATAAAATACCTGTTCTATTTCAGATTCTAAAGTGTAATTCTCATCCTCTGTAAACCCGATCTTTTGCAACTTTTCAAGGCTTACGTTAAAAACGTTGCTTTGCTGAGGTTCCGTTCCTGTAATGTTCAATCGGGCAGGCTGATGATATAATTTTTCATAAACCTGCTTTACTTTTTCAGCTACTTCAAACATCGTGTGTGTTTGAGAAGATGCTAAATTATAACATTCATAATTATCGGGAAAATGCTGAACAATACTGTTCACTGCCCTGCTCAGATTTTGGAGGTTTATAAAGTTGCGCATTTGTTTGCCGGAGGATTTTATGGTAATAGTTCCCGATTCGTTTGCTTCTTTACAAAAGCATCCCGGCACCAGGCTCCACCTGTTAAAGGCATTCGTTAATATGCGTCCATACACATTGCCGGGTCTTACGGTTACGGCTTGAACTTTTCCCTGGCGGGAGTACAATTCAGCATACATCTCGCCAAATAAATGGTTGATACCATAATCATTTTGCGAAAGCAAAGGAGAATTCTCGTCAATGTCGCCGGTCAACTCTGTGCCATACACCTGCAAAGTAGAAAATAGGAAAACCTTTGAGATCTTGTTCTGCACAGCAAAATCCAATATATTTTTTGTGCCCAACGCAGATAGTTCAATTCCCTTTAAAGCATCTTTTGAGATAATATCATTTGCCGTAGCCGTATGGATAATTACATCAGCCTTCACAGATAATTGATTTAAGTCTTTTTTGTTGAGTACGTCCAGTTCAAACAAAGAAGCATTAGAAAGCAACGCTCTCGTGGATTCATGAAATTGTCTTGAAGTTGCTATAACTTCTTCTCCCTGTTGCAAAAAATAAGAAGCCAGGTAGGAACCTATAAATCCATTGGCGCCCGTAATTAATATTTTCATTTGTTCAATCTATAGCTATTTAACAATAAGACCTTGCCCCGTTGGTAAAGTAAGTATTTTTATTCCTTTTTCATTTGCCCAATTGTTATGCGCTTCATACTGTAAGTCACAGGTTACATAAGAATAATCATCCAGCACAATCATTCCACCTTTTGACATTTTATCCCAAAAATAATTTAATGCCTCAATCTCAGGCTTAACACTATTCATATCAATAGATAAAAAAGCCACTTTCGTACTGGGCACTTGCACTAAAGTATCGGGCACTATACCTTTTATTATTTTTACAAAAGGAAAAGTGGCAAAAGTTGCTTTTACTTCATTATAACAATCTGAATACACATTTTGAAAATGTTCCTTTTTGCCCAATTTTTTTTCATCCTCAGTTAGTAAACCATCAACTAATCCATCGAAAGTATCAAGCAAATAAAAATCTTTATCAATTGAAGTAAAATCAACATAGTCAACGATTGCCCTGGAAAAGCCTCCTTTGTTAGTTCCGCACTCTACAAAATCGCCTTCGATAGAAGCGCATTGATAAGCGGCCCATAGGATGACGTGTACTCTCCAATGAATTTTACTCCATGAGCCTGTTGCCGCACCTGCCCTCTCTGCCCTGGAAAAATTATAATCCTGCATAAAGCCATTATTATGCACAGTAGTAAGCCCATCCTGTTGATAGGTTGGTACAGAGTGTACTTTTAGTATTTCTTTTATTGTACTAATTAAGTCCAGCTTATTTTCTTTTAAGGTTTTTGAATAACGTTTTAACAGGCTTCTTTATAAAAATATAATACAAAATAAAGTCTTCGTTGCAAATTAACCCAAACCAATTGGTGACAAAGAGAGCAATTTTTTCAAAAAATGAAAGATGGCGGAATGTAAACTGGTAAGTGGTGTATTTTAAAATATAAGCCTCAAAAAAATAATATTTGCTCTTTATATTAAAAGCCTTTCTTACCCTATCCATATTGGTAGAACTACCACCCCGGTAATAATAGAAATCAGACTGGCCGGGTAGGTACAGAAATTTTCCTTTTGAAAGGGCTCCAAAAATAAATAGATGATCGCCACCCCAGCTATTATCAAAGGGTATATTTTTTACCAAAGCAGTTTTGTACAGTCCGCAAAAAAAATATTTTGTTTCTCCTGTACTTTTTACAAAATTAAAATTTCTTACAAGCAAGCCATTTTGCATAAACCCACGATTGAGCTTGCCTGAAGTTTCAGTGCCATTGGCCCCTACAATTTTAAGGTCTGTCATGCAAAGGACTACATCGTTATGAGCCAGCATACCATTTACACAGACTTCAATAAAATTGGTATCCCAAAAATCATCATCAGCAGCCCACATGAAATATTCTCCTGACGCATTGTCTAATAGGAATTGAAAGTTAGGTACAATACTTAAATTTTTTTCCTGTATATAGAAGGTCACCCGTTTGTCCAGCAAAGCGTACTTTTCTAAAATAGGTAATACAGCCGGGTCAGTCGAACAATTGTCTGAAATGATAATTTCCAAATGCGGATAAGTTTGACCGAGTATACATTTCAGGGTTCTCTCTAAACCTTGCGGCCGGTTGTAAGTAGGTATGCCGACGGTAACTAAAGGAATATCAGGATCCTTAATCATAAGGTTACTCCGGTAAATGAATCATCAATTACGGGGATGTTATTGTCTTTGTCAGAAACCAAAGACACCGGCACTGGCCATTCAATAATTATTTTTGCATCATCATATTTTACACCTCCCTCACTTTCTTTATTATAAAAATTCGATACCATATAAGTAATTTCTGAATAATCGGTCAGCGTTTGAAAACCATGAGCAAAGCCTGCAGGTACATACATCATGCGTTTATTTTCTACAGAAAGTTCAGCACCATACCATTGTAAAAACGTGGACGAACCAGCCCTTACATCTATAATAACATCAAACACGGCTCCCTGTACACACTTCACCAGCTTTACTTCGCAATAGGGAGCCCTCTGAAAGTGCATTCCCCGGATAACGCCTTTTCCATTCGTACCGGAATGATTGGCTTGTACAAAATGGGTAACCAGGTTTTGTGCACCAAATTCTTTTTCACAAAAAGTTCTGGTAAAAAAGCCCCGGCTGTCCTGGAAGGGCTCTACATCAATAGTGAAAGCGCCTTTTAATATCGTAGGATTAAATAACATTTTCTATTTAAAATTTTGAAGGTAAAAATTTTGCATCCTTCTTTGGTAGGATGAGTTTCGGACTAAGATCGTAAACGATTCTGAAGAGATCGTTTTCAACCAGGTCTTTTGACGAAACGGCCAGCAAATTAAATCCATGATGAGGTGGTATTTCACAATAGGTTCTGTCTAAGGGCAATAATTCGACAGGCATTGATCCAGTATCTATGTTTTGATGAAATTCCCGGATAGCAAATACTTCGTAACCGAGATTGGCCATTAGTTTTACTGAATCAGAATTTTCTAAGCCCTTACTCCAATCATTGTATAAACTATGCGTTTCAAAGACTACCACCGGATGATCTTTCTTCAACATATTAGTAGCGCCTTGCAATACTTTTATTTCACTTCCTTCTACATCAATCATCAGCAGGTTAACCGGAGACACCTGGTGTTGGGTAACATAATCATCAATTGTAATGGTATGTAAAACATTTTTGGATTCTTTATTAGCTGTTATAGTCGAAGCCAATGCGTCTTCGCCATCAAACACAAGTTGCTCATTGCTTTTATTCCACAATGCAAGGTTATTGATAAGCACATTGGTTAAGCCATTTAATTGAGCATTTTCAATGATCAGATCTGAATTATTTTTATTAGGTTCAAACGTATGGCATGTCCCTGATTCCCTGATATTCCATGCAACTGGTATAGCCTGGTCACCGAAATAAGCGCCTGCAATGATCACATTCTTCGCGCCTTTGGAAAAGTGTAATAGCAGTTTGGTAGTTTGGGGCTCCCATACATGATTGGGAACAGCCGGTTGTGATAACACAAACTCTCTTGCTATTTTTGAATTATAGACAAAGTTGATTTTAATACCGTTAACTAATTGCTTTGAAAACTTTTCGCCCATAAATAATTCGTTCGCTAAAGGTCCCGAAACCAAATCCCTGACATTCGTATCAGGATGCCCACCTTTATTTTCAAAATCAATTAAAGCTTCTATAAAATATTCCTGCAGCTTTTTGTTATCATGGAAGGCGGCCTTTATTTTACTGATATTATCCATTATGCCTTTTTTAAAAATAAATTATTATCAACAATGCCATTATCCATTAATTGCTGGATCATTTTTAATCTCATTAACCTTGACTGGCGAAAATCAGCATCAGAAAAATGCATAGCTAATAATCCGTCTTTCAAATCTTTCACTGCCATTTCTAAACTTATTTGAGGTTGATGATCAGGCGCCAATTGTTCGAAAAGATCAAAGTTCACTTTGTAAGAACGTTTATCGGGTTGCGCATTGGTATTAATGCTTACTTCTACATTATCAAATAATTTTTGAACAGCGGTTGCCAGTTCTTTTACCTGGTAATTCCATTGGTTGCTGCCGGCATTGACGATCAAAAATTGGCTACCTTCTCTTCGTTGTATGGCCCAATCCATAGCCCTTGCCATATCTTTTACATGTATTAATGGACGCCAGGGTGTTCCATCACTTAATATGGTTATCTTTTTATCAGCGATGGCACTTGCAACAAAATCATTCAATACCAGGTCGAGCCGTAAGCGATCGCTGTAGCCGCAGGCGGTTGCAAAACGCAAACAAGTCACCTGGAAATTTTCATCTGCCAATGGTTGCAATGCCTTCTCCGCATTCACTTTAGATTTGGCATAAGCGGTTAAAGGATTCACCTCAGAGGATTCGGTACGCGGAGCGGTATCTGCAAAACCATACACGCTGCAACTGCTGGCAAAAACAAAATGTTGTACACCCTGCTCTTTTGCTTTTTCAGCTATAGTAATCGCCGATTTAAAATTAATATCAAGAGTCGGTTGCTCAAACGCGTTACCCATCGGATCGTTGGAAATGGCAGCGAGATAGATAACCGCATCGAAACCATTTAAAACAGAAGTATCAAAATTTCGTACATCGCCAAAGTATTGCTTATCTAAAAGTGTGTCACCTACTGCACCATTAGGCGTGTAATTCTGAATAAAAAAACCTATGTCGTATCCTGCTAAAAATGAGTCGGGATAAACACTTCTGAAATGTTTTGCAACCATTGGGCCGATGTATCCGAGGTTGCCGATAATTAATAGTTTCATATCAATTTTTTATAGAATTGTGCACTTATGCACAATTTGAGGAAAGAGCCACGATCCGATAGCTATCGGATTGCACCAATTAACACGAATTCCTTATTGCTTTTTGCTTGGCTTTTAAATTAAAACTTCGCCTAAGCTCTTGGTTATATTTCTTATTACCATGTTTTCCATGGGGCTTTATTTGTATCCCACAGGTCGTTCAATTCAAGTTTATCTCTCAATGCATCCATACACTTCCAAAACCCTTTGTGCTTGTACGCCATTAATTGTTTATCTGCCGTTAACTGTTCCATGGGCCCATCTTCCCACATTATGTTCGTCATGTCGTCCTGCAGGTAGTCAAATATTTCAGGCTTTAATACAAAAAAACCGCCATTGATCCATTGTGCGTCAGATTTTGCTTTTTCTCTGAAAGATAATACAGTACCATCTCCTGACAGATCCATACCTCCGAATCTTGCATCCGGTTGTACGGAAGTAACGGTTGCGACTTTATTATTTGTGTTATGGTAAGCAACTAATTCATTGATATCAACATCACTCACACCATCCCCATAAGTAAGCATAAAATCTTCATTACCTATGTATTTTTTTATCATTTGCAATCTTCCCGCCGTCTTTGTGTTCAATCCTGTGTCCACCAAAGTCACTTTAAAAGCTTCTGATCGTGTACCCAGGATCTCCATATTGTTATTTCCCAGGTCAATCTGAATATCTGAATTGTGTAAAAAATAATTCATAAAATATTCTTTGATCATGTATCCTTTATAGCCGAGACAGATTATGAAATCATTATAACCATAATGGCTGTATATTTTCATTATATGCCATATAATAGGTTTGCCACCAATTTCAACCATAGGCTTTGGTCTCGTGCCTGTTTCCTCACTTATTCTTGTCCCCAACCCTCCGGCAAAAATTACAACTTTCATATAGCTATTTTAAGTTATTGTCAGCAAAGAAAAATTATTTAGAGAAATATCATGCCACTTTTCCTGCTATACTAACCCTATTACTTTAATTTTGCGCAAAAATAATGCAGAAGGCTCTATAGTCAGTGGTCAATAGTGAGTGGTGAGTGATGTCCCTCCCGATAGCCATCGGGAAGATATCGGGAGCTGAGTGCTA
>JBDTJI010000201.1:0-5193 GCA_039935935.1 Ginsengibacter sp.
TGCCCGATTTACAGGCTCGCATCCAGGTTTCGTTATTTAATATTTTGGAGGAAGGTGATCTGCAGATAAGAGGATTTAAATTAAGATTGCCGCTGGATATCATGTTTGTATTTACGGCCAATCCTGAAGATTATACCAATCGGGGTGCGATTGTTACACCACTCAAAGATCGTATCGAAAGCCAGATTCTTACTCATTATCCTACTACTATAGAAAATGCTTTATTTATAACAGAGCAGGAAGCCTCTATCCATAGCGATCAGCTTAAAAGAGTGAATATAAGTGACTTGGTGAAACGCCTGATTGAACAGGTATCTTTTGAGGCAAGGGCCAGCGAGTTTGTAGACAAGAAAAGCGGAGTATCTGCAAGGCTTACCATTGCTGCATTTGAGAATGCGGTAAGTGCTGCAGAAAGGCGTGCTATCATGAATAAGGAAAAAGAAACACAAGTATGGATCAGCGATCTGACAGGAATCATTCCTTCTATAACCGGCAAAATAGAATTGGTATATGAAGGCGAACAGGAAGGCCCGTACCAGGTGGCTTATAATCTTCTTGAAAAAGCAATACGCACACAGTTTGTAAAATATTTCCCCAATCCGGAATCTTATAAAAAGAAAAGAACAAAGGAATCTGTTGTAGAAGAGAGCCCTTATAAGGCTATCACCCGCTGGTTTGATGCAGGCAATCAACTAAATGTTTCATTCGGGTTGAAGGATGAAGATAAAATTCAAATGCTTTATAAAGTAGATGGGCTTTTTGGTTTTGTAAAAAAGCATTTTCCCAATGCAAGCACCAGGGAAAATGCACTGTTGATGGAATTTGTTTTACATGGGTTGTCAACCTATTCATTGATCAGTAAAAAAGTTTTGGAGGGCAAAATTGAATTCAAAGATTTAATGGGAAGTATGATTAACCTGAGCCCGCAGTCTTTCAGCGATGAAGAACTCGAGTAACCTACATCGTATTAAAAGCTTTATACAAGAAAGATTTTGAAAGCTAATGGATTTAATATCTCATTAGCTTTTTTAATTTTATCAGCTTACTCCGCTGCCATTTTCAATTACATTTTCTGGTTTTACAAAATGTAATTTCCCTGATTTATCTTCAGCCATCAGAATCATACCATTACTTTCTATTCCCCGCATTTTTCTCGGAGCGAGATTAGCAACTACCACTACCTGTTTGCCTGTAATTTCTTCCGGGGTAAAATGCTGCGCGATACCTGAGAGAATAGTTCTTTTTTCGAAACCCATATCAATTTCCAGCTTCAATAATTTATCTGCTTTCTCTATCTTTTCAGCAGAAAGAATAGTGCCGACTTTGAGATCAATTTTTGCAAAATCATCAATGACGATTTCAGGCTTCAGATTCGGTTTCTCAGATTTATTTTCTTCCACTTTATTTTCTTCTTTTTTGCTGTTTGCTGATTGTGTATCGCTTGCAGGCTGATTATTATCTTCGGATGTTTTGCCCAACTTCGCAATCTGTGCTTCTACTTCTGCATCTTCTATCTTTCTGAATAACAATTCAGGCGCTCTTAAAGAATATCCTGTCTTTAATAAGTTCAATTTTCCGCCATTTTCCCAATCAAGCATTCTGTCAACAACTTTCATCATATAGCACATTTTCTTTGCAGTAAATGGCAAAAACGGATTGATACATATCGCCAGGTTGGCACATAATTGCAGACAGATATGAAGGCAATTATCTATTAGATTCTGTGCATCATTCGTTAACTCCCCATCATTGTTTGTTTGTCGTGCTACGATCCAGGGCTGTTTATCCTGCATGTATTTATTTCCTTTACGGGCGAGATCAATTACTTCATACAATGCTTCCCTGAACTTATATTGCTCTAATAAATTTTCCACTTTGGTTTTAGTGAGACCAAAATCTTCAATCATTTTTTTATCTGCATCATCCAGGATCGAGGTGTGTAAAACCGGCACCTTGCCCTTGCATAGTTTATGCATCAAAACAAAAGTGCGGTTCACAAAATTCCCAAAGATGGCTACCAGCTCACTGTTATTCCTATCCTGGAAATCTTTCCAGGTAAAATCATTATCTTTTGTTTCGGGCGCATTGGCACATAGTACATAGCGAAGGGCATCCTGCTGTTCAGGGAAATCTTTTAAATATTCATCTACCCATACGGCCCAGTTGCGACTGGTGGAAACTTTTTGCCCTTCAATATTTAAAAACTCGTTAGCAGGAACATTATCAGGTAATACAAAACCTCCGTGTGCCTTCAGCATTGCTGGGAAAATAAGACAGTGGAAAACGATATTATCTTTCCCTATAAAATACACAGCTTTTGTATCCTCTTTGCACCAGTAATCTCTCCACAAGTTGGTTAGCTCTTTAGTTGCAGAAATATATCCTATTGGTGCATCAAACCAGACGTATAACACTTTACCGCCTCCTCCTTCGGGGGCTGGCGGGCTTGGGACTTTAATACCCCAACTACTGTCGCGTGTCATGGCGCGTGGCTGCAAACCTTTATCCAGCCAGCTTTTACATTGACCATACACATTATTTTTCCATTCTTTATGATCCTCAAGTATCCATTGACGTAGAAATTCTTCATAATTCTGCAAAGGGAAATACCAGTGTTTCGTTTTCCTTTTTACAGGTACCGCATCGCTCAATGTACTATGCGGATTGATTAATTGTTCGGGGCTTAATGAAGAACCACATTTTTCGCATTGGTCGCCATAAGCACTTGGGTTTCCGCATATCGGGCATGTACCGGTGATATACCTGTCAGCTAAAAATAATTTCTTCTCTTCATCATAAAATTGTTCTGTTTCTTTTTCCTCAAACAAACCTTTTTCATACAAGTTAGAAAAAAAGTCCTGTGACGTTTTATGATGAATATCATGTGTGGTGCGGGAAAAAATATCAAACGAAATACCTATTTGTTCAAAGCTGTCTTTAATAATCGTGTGATATTTATCAACTATTTCCTGCGGTGACACATTTTCCTTCATCGCTCGGATGGTGATAGGAACACCATGTTCATCGGTGCCGCCTACAAATTTCACATCCAGATTATTGGCTCTTAAATAACGTGCATAAATATCGGCAGGAAGATAACAGCCCGCCAAATGTCCGATATGTAGAGGCCCATTTGCATAAGGCAACGCAGCAGTAAGAAGGTATCTCTTAAATTCTTTCATATTTATCTATCTATTTTCGGATTATTCTCCCTGGAACAATTCACTATTTGCTATTCTTTACTTTATTATACTCTATGCCGGATAAATTTGTGTGACAAATCTAATTCGAGTAAATCCGTGCAATCCGATAGCTATCGGATCGTGGCAAAAATCATTTAAGCTTTAGCTCAAATTAAAATCGTTACCTATTTACATCCACCGGCCAGTATAAATTAATACACTAAAGATGACGGCAAAAGTACCTAAAATGAAGTTGCCTTGTATTAAATAGGATCTTGGATTATTAAAAATTAGATGGATTAGGAATTTCAAGTTCCTACATAGTTTTCTGACCAGATTATTTTTATCTCTTTATGGCGTGATATAGAAGTTATTTTTCTATTGTTCTGATTTTGAAATTTAGAATGGTTAGCACCCTTCTGTTGGTTTTAAAATTTTATAAGGTTGGTGACCTTCATGAAGCAAAATGCAATGGTTCTCTTATTACTTTTTTGTTGTGGAGTGTTTTTTCACTCAACATACGCTGGGTCTCCATTACCAATTCCAAGGCTTCCATCAAATTTACTTTTGCTTCGTCTAAAGTTTCTCCTGGCTATTCACTCCTGGTAATTCTTCAACAAAAGCAAAATATCCTCCTTCGACAGCTTTTTCAAAAACAGCAGTAAGTTTAAGCTTCGTTTTCATAAAAAATATTTATAACAGAAATACAATAATCAGCCTCAATTTAGGCTGAAGATGTAGAATATATCTATAGATTTGTAACGATACGATAAACGTCATGTATTTCGTATCATTCTTTGATGTCGGTCATAAACATTACATCGTTTTAAACATTACAGAAATTATCTTTCAGTCTTTCCGGCATTTGAAAGAACCGGATTAAAAAATGAACATTGCTTTATGGAGAAAACGCTTATTCCTTCTATTAAAAAATCCTTTAGCGCTATTGGATTAGGCTGTGTGACTTTTGGCCGGGAAATAGACCGGCAAACTTCTTTTTCGTTAATGGACTATGCGGTCGATAATGGAATCACTTTTTTTGATACAGCATCGGCTTATGGAAACGGCGCATCAGAAAAAATTATAGGCGAATGGATTAGTGTTAACCGTCCTGTCTCTGATTCCATTCTTATAACCACAAAAATTTTACCTCCCTATAATTCAAAAGCAATTTCAGAATCTGTAAACCTAAGTTTAAATCAACTGGAAACCGATGCGATTGACTTACTTTATTTACATCGATGGGATACTACCATTGAAGAGCCTGGTGCTCTCCAGGTATTTAATGATCTTATAAAGACGGGTAAGATAAAAATGCTTGGAGCTAGTAATTTTGATGAAGTACAACTTGAGAATATAATCAGGCTACAAAAAAGTTATGGGTATGAATTAATTCGTAGTGTCCAGAATAATAACAACCTTGCAATAAATGAAATCAGCAAAAAAATGGTAGAAATTTGCGTTGATCATGACATTAAGATAGTCACATACAGTCCGCTTGGGGCGGGATTTCTTACAGGAAAATATAATAAGGGTGTGGAAGAGGGAACCCGTTTTTCAATTATAAAAGGTCACCAGGATATTTATTTTAATGAAGCATCTTTTCAACGGCTTCAAAAACTTGAAAAGTTGTCATCTTCGACAGGCTACTCTACTACCCATTTGGCACTTACGTGGGCACTACATCGTCCACACATAACTTCCGTTCTTGTTGGTGGCCGTTCTAAGGAGCAATTGAATCAGGCTTTTTCAGCGCTTTCTTTTTATAACCCTGATATTTTTAATGAACTTGAATTAATTAAATAAGCACTTTAAACAAAAAACATGAATTATTCTCAATCTTCACAATTACTGGAAAGATCTAAAAAAGTATTAGCAGGCGGTGTGTCTTCAGAATTCAGAAAATACAGTTATCCTCATGCCTTATTTTATACTCATGGCTTAGGAAGCCGCATCTATGACGTAGATGGCAATGAATACCTCGACTTTACTCTAAGCCAGGGACCTTTGA
>JBDTJI010000202.1:0-8616 GCA_039935935.1 Ginsengibacter sp.
CTAAGAAGATTATAAATATTATATCAATCCAACAAACCAATAACTTCGTTCTTATATTTGTGCAATTTTAAAATAAGATTAAACCATTGAGTAATATAACTAAAGAAAGAAAGGCTTTTTTCAAAAGAATCCGAGGCGCCGATACGGAGGGTGCAGAAATGAGTTTTATAGACCATCTTGAAGTTTTAAGATGGCATCTTTTTCGGGTAGCAATTGTGCTCATATCGGTCGCTATTTTCGTGTTTCTATATGTCGACTGGATCTTTGACAATATCGTATTTGCCCCGGCAAAAAAAGATTTTGTTACTTATATAGGGTTGTGCAATCTGAGCCATAAACTCCATTTGGGCGATGCGCTCTGTATGCCACCTATAGACATTCAGTTGTTAGGCACTACGGTAAGTGGTCCGTTCATGTCTGCAATAAGTATCTCTTTTATGGGTGCAATCATCATTGCATTTCCTTATCTGCTTTGGGAGCTATGGCGTTTTGTAAAGCCTGCCCTTTCATCCAAAGAAATCAGCTTTGCAAAAGGAAGTATTGGCTGGGTTTCATTATGTTTTTTTAGCGGAGCTGCATTTGGATATTATCTTTTGGCGCCTTTTACTTTTAATTTTCTTGCTAATTTTCAGTTGGGCACTTTGGGTGTTTATAAGTACATGCCTACGCTCGATGATTATATTGATACACTTACATCACTGATATTAGGCTGTGGTATTGCTTTTGAATTACCCGTGCTTGCTTACGTGCTTTCTAAACTTGGGTTGATCACTCCTACCTTTTTAAGGACTTATAGAAAGTATGCTTATGTAGTGATATTGATCTTAGCCGCTGTCATTACACCTTCTCCCGACTGGACCAGCCAAACCATCGTTGCGGTTCCGTTGATCCTGCTATATGAAATAAGTATTTTTATCAGTAAAAGGGTAGATAAGCAAAGGATCAAAGCAGAAGCTGAATGGGATTAATGATTAAATCAACTACTGTAAAATGCAGGTTTGCTTTTGCGCCGGAGCCAGAATTGTTTTTAAAAATCTCATAAACAAGCAATCTTCTCGCGCCTGTTTGGTATCCAATAACCACGGATGGTTGTATATAGGCCAAACAATAAATGCTAAATGTTATTTAAAAATACACCGTCCCTGGCGTCATGTTCTGAGGATTATTCCTTAACCTGGGATTTTGGGAAGCGAATGCAAAATGTATAAATACTCAAAATCTTAACTGTCTCAGAAACGTAATATTGATATCTTGTAGGCATTGTATGTTTATGGCCATGAAATCTGGACTTATTTCTCTTGATATTCATTTTGCAAAGGACCTTCACGATTTAGAATTGTCCGAAAGTAGAAAGCCTTTATTTTAAAACTACTTCTTACTGATGATCATTTCTATTTTGCAGGATACAGCAAGGAAGGTAATTTTTTTCTCCTCCTTTGATGAACTTTGGAAACCATCTTTATTCTTGCGAAGTTTGTACAACTTTGTATTTTGTTATCATGAGAAGAAAATTTATTTTACTAAGCATCATTTCTATTTTGATTTTAGGAACATTGGCAATCTTTACCTGGAATGGATTCTGGTGGATATTGGCAATAGTGACAGTCATGGTAACTATCGGAATAAGTGATATGGTACAAACCAAACATTCCATCTGGCGTAACTTTCCATTGTTAGGCCGCCTGCGTTGGATCATGGAAGCATTGCGGCCTAAACTCTATCAGTACTTTGTGGAAAGCGACACGGATGGCAAACCTTTCAGCCGCCTTGATCGCAACCTCATTTATCAAAGGGCAAAAAGACAATTGGACACCATGCCTTTCGGTACGCAGGCAGATGTGTATGCCGAAGGTTATGAATGGATGACACACAGTATTGCCCCTAATAATTTCCTTAAAATGAATCACGATCCCAGGGTGTTGGTGGGAAATAAAGATTGTAAACAGCCATATAGTGCAAGTGTGTTGAACGTAAGCGCCATGAGTTTTGGATCATTAAGTACAGCGGCAGTAGAAGCATTAAATGGAGGTGCAAAGATGGGTGGCTTTTCGCAAAACACCGGTGAAGGAGGAATAAGCCCATATCACCTGAGAGAGGGCGGAGACCTGGTATGGCAAATAGGTACCGGCTATTTCGGAGCAAGAGATGCTGATGGTAATTTTAGCTTTGAAATATTTAAAAAGAATGCACTGAGACCAGAAGTAAAGATGATTGAGATTAAACTTTCTCAGGGGGCCAAACCGGGACATGGTGGCATATTACCTGGGAAAAAGAATTCTCCTGAAATCGCGGCCATCCGTCATGTAGAGCCTTATAAAACCATATACTCTCCCCCTTACCATTCGGCATTTCGCAATCCAACGGAATTCATTCGCTTTATACAGGCAGTAAGAGAAGCAAGTGGTGGCAAGCCCGTCGGTTTTAAATTATGTATCGGCCATAAAAGTGAATTCATTGCAATTTGCAAAGCAATGATTGCTCTCGATCTCTATCCAGATTTTATTACTGTGGATGGCGGAGAGGGCGGTACTGGCGCGGCGCCACAGGAATTCAGCAATTCCGTAGGCGCTCCGTTTATGGATGGATTGTCTTTTGTGGCCAACATGCTCAACGGCTTTGATATACACAAGCACATAAAGATTATCGGTTCAGGAAAAATATTAAGCGGCTTCCACATCGTTAGAGCTCTTTCTCTCGGTGCTGATATGGTTAATAGTGCCAGGGCTATGATGATGGCATTGGGTTGTGTACAGGCATTGCTTTGTAATACCAACAGATGCCCTACGGGAATTACTACCCAGGATCCACAATTAGTAGCAGGCCTGGTAGTAAGCAACAAAAAAGTAAGAGTAGCCAATTATCATGAAGACACTATAAAATCATTTGTAGAATTAATGGGTGCTGCTGGCATTGATGACCATAGCAAATTAACACGCAGTCATATCTATCGCCGTGTATTTATGAATGAAGTGCGCACGTTTGAAAACATATACCCCAGCCTGGAACCCGGATCTATGCTTGATGGAAACATTCCTGAGAAATATAGAGATGATTACGAACGAGCAAATATGGAAAGATGGAATTAAAATAAAAAGTTTGCAATAATAAAATATAGAAAAAGACACCTCAAAACAAAACTTTAATGCGAAACCTATACTGTATGCTGGATAAATTTATATAACAAATTTATCCGGCTTGCCGCAGGCAGGTTCGTATAAATCTGTTTAATTTGTATCGGAAGGGATTTGAGCTTTAGCTCAAATTAAAATCATTACACATTTTCATCCAGAGAGTAGTCAACTCACAGAAAAATTAAATTCATGAAAAATTTGGACATTGAAAAATTACAAGAGAAATATAAGCAAGCGCTCTTTGATAAATTTCTTCCTAACATGGATAAGTATGTGATAGATCATGAATTGGGCGGATTTATGTGCTTTGTAAATATTCTGACTCGTCAGTTGGCGTCAACTAACAAAAAAACCTGGTTTGAAGGCCGTGGAATCTGGGTTTACTCGTTTCTCTACAATCATTTTGAAAAAAATCCTCAGTATTTAGAAGTGGCCTGCAAATCGAAAGACTTTATTTTAAAACTACTCCCTTCTGATGACCGTTTTTATTTTACAGAATATAGCAAAGAAGGTAAGCCGCTTGCTGATGTGGAAGGAGATATCTACGGGAACCTTTTTGTCGCAGAAGGGTTAGCAGAATATTCAAAAGCTTCCGGCGAACAGCAATATTTAGACCTCGCAAAGAAGATTGTTCTGAAAGCTTTAGAACGATACGATAGACCAGACTTTCAGTATTCCTATCACTCAACGACTTTGGAAATAAGCCCGAGAATATTGGGGCATTGGATGATTTTTTTAAGTGTCGCCACACAGATAATTCGGCAAAAGCCTGATGCAGAAATGGAGGCGCTGGCAGACCGCTGTGTCAAGGCAATAATGAAACACCATATCAACCCTGAATATGGACTTTTGAATGAAGCCCTTGATCATAACCTGGTACCTCTTTCGGACAATTTGGCTAATCAGTTTGGCGATATTGGACATGGTTGCGAAACTTTAGCATTCGTGATGAATTATGCAGTTTTGAATAAAGATGCTAACCTCTTTAAAGAATCATCAGAAGCCTTTAAAAGGCATGTGGAAGTAGCAAAAGATAAGGTGTATGGCGGTTACTTTCTTACTATGCCGAATGTAAATGAAAACTTGTATGAGCTTAGGAAAATGCAGTGGCTCCCGGAAGAAATACTTCTTGGAACGCTTACCTTAATAGAACATACCGGTGATGAATGGGCGTTAAATACTTTTATAGAAACTGAGACCTACCTGAGAGAGAAATTCATGCGTCCCGAATATGCCTTTTCGATTGATAGTGGTGAAAGGAAACTTGAACAGTTTTCACCGGTACGGGCAGAACATTATCATTACCCACGTCAGTTGATGGTTTCTCTTCTGGCTTTTGAACGTATGATCAAAAGGGATAAAAAACCCTCAGGTATATTTTGGGGCGATTAGCACAAAAAAAGATAAGTGGAGCATTGCAGCGTATAAATTTACTCAACAGCAATTCTCGTTGTCACCCATTCTCTTGACTGGTAGGCATTATAGGAACGAGGATAGGTTAATATAATCTCTTTTGTTTTCCGGTCTTCAATAAGTGAAATATGAGATATATCCAGGCGGCCATGTGAGTTATCTTCTTCCTCATGTGTATCAGCTATCAGGAGGCTTTTGCGAATTAAATTCAAATTTTTAGTATTCACCTCGGCAAAAACCAAAGGCCAGCGCGGAAGATTTCCTTTACTGTTTTCTTCATTCATGTTCCCTACCCAAAAACATCGCCCACTTGAATGTTTAAAAAGTGTTGACATTGAAGAAGGAGAATAAAAAGCTTTACCATCTTCAAATGTAAAAGGCTGGGGATTAGACCATGTTTCTCCACCATCGTTCGACACAGAATACCATTTGTAAGAAGGAAGTAGGTCTTTGGAAATTCCTTTTCCTTCATTGCTGCCGCGCATTACCATGAGCAGGCTCCCATCTTTCATTTCCGAAAGCGTAGGTTCAATCATACCACGGGTAGATCGGTGGGGATCGCCTTTTATCCGGTTGGACATTTTCCAGGTGATCTTATCATCATTAGTCCATGTGCCAATCAGAACAACCACATCTGTATAGGTAAAACCTCCTCCGGGATTCCATAGCTTTCCATCCGGGCCTAAAGGGGTGGTCTGTGCAGGCACAAGAATTTTTCCCTTCTTACTTATAACGGGTATGGAACCTATATCACCTAAATAGATCGAATTTTTTCCAATAAATATTTCCGGAAACGGATGCTGAAAAGTAAATTCACCCGCCTGAATAATTGGATTATCAAATTGCCAGGTTTTCCCCGAATCTTTTGACACCCTGTATCTGAGGTAATATGTTTTTTGTGCAATCGAAGGCTCATCGATAGTTGAATCCAGATCCTCTACATCAAGAGCATTGAATATAGTCACGATCCTCCCCGTCTTATTATCCAGTACTGATGACACAGGATCACGACGATAGCCATTGGGCAAGCCAACACTAAAATCCGGCTTGATAAGTTTTTTACTCCAGGTCTTACCATTATCAATAGAAACAAAATCACCAGAGCGAAGCTGAAAGCTTTTTGCGGTAACATAAATGCTTTTATAAAAATGAGGAGTTTCGGCGGAAATGCTTCGGCTAACTATCTTTGGAGTCGTGCGTCCACTTTCATATACCTGGGCTGATAATGTTGTTACAGTACCGTTTGTCAGTAAAAAGAAAATCCCACATAGAAAGCATTTGATTGCATTAATACTTACCATTTAGTTAGTTGAATTATTTGATCAATGGAAGACTTATTATTCCTCAAACAAGTTTCCCTGTGACGATGGCTTTTCATTTTCAACCCAAGCCAGCTTATCATTCTTAGAATAATCAGCCAGTTTATTTCCTATGGCCCTCCATCCCATAACATCAACTACTTTGTGTAGTTTTATTTTTGCTTTGCGGATTTGCGTTCCACGTCCGCTGTGTATTTCAAGGATGGGTTCTGCGGCAGTGGTTGCCTCCATCAATACGTTACCCACACCTTCTTTTATAAAAAGAAATTTAGAATCTAAGGTATTGGTTTCAATTTTAAAACGCTTCACGTTGTATTGAAGCTTTTCATTATCAAGATAAACTGCCGTAATGATTTTTTCAGGATCAAATTTTTCAAGTAATTGAATAGTATCTACATCAAATCGTTGTGCCAGCTCCTGACCGGTTATCTCATAATTTCCATCCTTATAAATCACCAGTATTTTATCATCACCATCAAAATTTCCTAATAACTTTCCTTTTTCTTCCGTATTCAATCTTCCAAAAGTGTCGTCAAACCAAATCTTGCGTTGATCCAAAGTTGATTTTCCTTTTTCTATAAGTCGAATGGATTTTACAGGGTATTTGGTTACCTGGTTTCCTATGCTACCACGGCTACGGATTTCCATGGTTTCAAAATAAAAATCAAATTCTTTAATCCTTGCTTTGCAACCCGGAGTCAAAATAATCTTTACTACTTCGGCCTCTCCATTGGGATTCACAGAAAAGTAGTGGACTTTGCCTTTGTCATCTCCTTTGGTGAGATCATATTCTTTATCGCGCGTAATGCTGGTTACATTAAAACGTTTTGCATAGCTGACACCTTTTTTCCCCTCGGCATAGATCATATTGTAAGTAGTACGTTCATCATTATTCTTAAACACTGCTACATGAATGATGTCTTTACCTATGAAGACTTTATCGGCCACTTTCACCACTCTCATCTTACCCCATTTGGTAAACGCGATGATATCGTCAAGATCACTACAGTCATCAATAAATTCATCTTTCTTAAGACTCGTACCTACAAAGCCCTCTGAACGATTCACATAAATTTTAGTGTTGGCAATGGCTACATTCTTTGCTTGTATGGTATCAAAAAGTTTGATCTCTGTTTTCCTCTCCCGCCCTTTCCCAAATCTCTTTAATAAGTCTTCGTAATAAGCGATTGCGTATTCAGTCAGAAATTCCAAATGGCGTTTTACCTGTGCAATTTCATCTTCGAGAGATTTTATTTGCTCATTCAAATCATCAATATCGAGTTTGTAAATTCGGCGTACAGGCTTCTCCGTTAGTTTAAGAATATCCTCTCTTGTGATGTCTCTCTTGAGAAGGGCCTTGAACGGACTGAATGCTTTGTCAATAGCGGCAATAACCTTATCCCAAGTCTCATGTTTTTTTTCTAACTCCTTATATATTTTTTCTTCAAAGAATATTTTTTCAAGTGAAGTGTAATGCAATTTTTCCTGTAGCTCTTTCAGTTTGATCTCCAGCTCCTGCTTTAACAACTCCCGGGTATGGTCTGCAGAAAATTTCAACAACTCCCCTACCCCTGGGAACACCGGTTTTTGACCCTCAATCACACAGGCATTGGGGGAAATGGAAATCTCGCAATCGGTAAAAGCATACAGCGCGTCAATAGTAATATCCGGAGAAATACCAGGAGCAAGATCAATGGAAACTTCCACTTCAGCAGCCGTATTGTCTGTAACCTTTTTAATCTTTATTTTACCGCTGTCATTGGCTTTGATGATGCTATCAATCAGTTGGGTAGTCGTTGTGCTATAAGGAACATCTTTTATCAAAAGAGTTCTTTTATCGTGTTCTTCAATCCTGGCCCGTACCCTTACTTTGCCTCCACGTATCCCTTCATTGTAATGAGTTACGTCTATCATACCTCCGGTAGTAAAGTCAGGATAAAGCTCAAAATTTTTGCCTTTGTAATACTTAATAGTAGCATCAATTAGTTCACAAAAATTATGAGGAAGAATTTTTGTAGCAAGCCCTACCGCAATTCCATCAGCACCCTGGGCCAGCAAAAGCGGAAATTTCATCGGAAGTGTGACAGGCTCATTTTTTCTTCCATCATAACTTAATTGCCACACGGTAGTTTTATTATTAAACGCTACCTCCAATGCAAATTTACTTGGCCGGGCTTCAATGTATCTTGGCGCCGCCGCGTCATCACCGGTGCGTACATCGCCCCAGTTCCCCTGTGTTTCTATCAACAGTTCCTTTTGACCGAGATTCACCAGCGCATCGCCAATGCTTGCATCTCCATGAGGATGGTATTGCATACTTTGGCCGATAATGTTGGCCACTTTATTAAAACGACCATCATCCATTTCCTTCATAGCATGCAGGATGCGACGTTGCACAGGCTTTAGCCCGTCTTCGATTGCAGGAACCGCCCGTTCCAAAATTACATAGCTGGCATAATCCAGGAACCACGTTTTGTATTGTCCGGAAATTCCGGAGTCGCTGTGTTGGTACTCTTCTTTAATCCTCTTTGCCATTTTTTATTTTATGAATATTACAAGTAATATTCAAGTTTACAATATACATTTTGAAAATATTCAATGAAAAATGTTCAAGTTTCAACTATTTAAGTTTGAACGTTCTAATTTTAAAAACATCTACCCCTTCGGTTAATTTTTTTCAATACTCAAATTTTTCTTTGCCGTATCAATACTCTTAGCAATACTAGAAATTAGGTGTTCATTTTCTGATTTGA
>JBDTJI010000203.1:0-7037 GCA_039935935.1 Ginsengibacter sp.
GCTATGATAAATATTCGCCTGCTTTATACGGAATGATATGCCGGATGACAAATAACAAGCATGTAGCTGAAGAATGTTTAACGGCAACTTTTTTAAAATCGTGGAACGAAATAGCCGCTTTTCCGGGTTTAGGCACTTCGTTATTTATTTGGTTGCTAAAACTTGCACGGCAATCTGCTCTTGAGGCCATAGCACAGGAAGAGGGGAAAATATCCGGTACCCAAATTTACGTAAATGGGCATGACCGGCATTATTCAGCTTTTGAGCTGGTATATTTTAAAGGATTAAGCGCTATGCAGGCCGCTGAATTATCAGGCATAACCATTATAGAATTCAGGGCCAACATAAGGATAGAGTTACAAAATATGAAATGTAAAAAGGAAAAAGCATGACCAGTAAGGAATATATTGATTCCGGAATTTTAGAAATGTATGTGATGGGGATGGCCAACCATAATGAGCGGGAAAAAGTAGAAAAGATGGCAGATTCAAATCCCGTTATCCGGCACGAAATAGATTCGATCAGCGACGTCCTTGAAAAATATGCCCTGGCTCATGCCATTAAACCAAGCCCGGTAATTAAACCATTGTTAATGGCCACGATTGATTATTCTGAACGCATAAAAAGCGGCGAACCCATTTCTTTTCCTCCGGTGCTTCACAACAATTCGATGGCAGAAGATTATGCCACCTGGTTAGACCGGCCTGACCTGGATTTTTCCGGTTCGGATTGGGACAACCTCTTTGTAAAAATTATTGGTCACACCCCGGAGATGACCACTGCCATAGTCTGGATAAAACAACATACTCCTTTCGAGATACATCATGAAGAGCTTGAAAGTTTTCTCATTATAGAAGGCAGTTGCGACATCCGTGTTGGTGATAAAAGCAACCCTCTTGTTCCCGGCGATTATTTTGCCATTCCGCTTCATGAATATCATTCAGTAAAAGTTACTTCTTCTACTGCCTGTAAAGCAATTTTGCAAAGAGTGGCTGCATGAGGATGTCATTTAGCATTAGGTAACTTTGACAAATGGGAAGATGTACACTCCCTGGGAATTAGAAGTTACAACATGTCCCGCATTAAGGGTAAGAATACAAAGCCTAAAATGCTGGTTGGGAAACTTTTAAAACCCAATGTCGGGAAAATTATTGTAGGTAATTGAGAGCATTTTTCCGAGTTCTTTAGATTACGTTTTGCAAACAACTCGTGAGTAGTTGGTAGTAAACAAATTAAGCCAGGCGTTTAATACCTGGCACTGTTTAAATTTTAGTCAATCAGCAACTCCTACTTAAATAAATTCCCAATGCCACCTCCCAGTTTGGATAAAGAATCAGAAAGGCTACCTTCGGTAACGCTGCTGTCGTTAGGGTCTTTTACCTTATTTGCGAATTTCTGCAACAATCCCGGGAGAATTCCAGCTATTGCCCCGGTTACCACAGGGGGTAAACCAAATTTATTGGCAAGGGTACCCGCCAGGCCGCCTTCAACTGCGCTGGCCATTGTGCCACCCGAAGCCATCCCGCTTTGAAGCATAGATAATAAACCGCCAATGCCGCCTTGTTGTGGGGCTTGGGTTGCGAGTGTATTAGTGATATGGTTAGCGATTTCCTGGTGAACCGCATCTTTCTGATCATCAGGGATGGCCGCTGCAGCTTCCGGATTGGCGTTAAAATGTTCTTTTACGAGATTTAAAATTTCATCTAACATAATTATAGATTTACTTAATATTTGAAAAAAGAATTAATGCGCGTTACAATGTAGCTAATATTAGTTTTTTCAGGTAAAAAAGTTTTTAACTGATAATTGATCCGGCATTAAAGGCATGAATACAAAGCCTGAGATGCTGGTTAGAAAATATTTATACGCCAATGGATTTCGGTATAAACTCCACGATAAGAGCCTTTCGGGGAAATCTGATATTGTTTTACCGAAATATCAGACCATAATTTTTGTTCATGGCTGCTTCTGGCATGGACATACAAACCCGCTTGGGCGGCAGACACGCTGTAATTATATTGTAGTTCCCAAAACAGGGTTTGAGTGGTAAAGCTTCCCTTGGGAAAGTTACATTCCGGCACTCCTGAAACAGTTCATTTAGCTCATCTTTCGGGCAGATAGCCGGGCTGTATAGCAATTCGACTCAATAATTTTGACAGTGTTGATCCATACCATCAACAAAAAGGATTGGCGGATTATACGGCGGTAGAAAACTGAACATCCTGCGGAAACATTCATTGCGGAAAATTAAAAAGAATTTCTTTTTGCATGGATAGATAAAATTGTCCAATCAAAGTAAAGCCTACCGGCAAAGGCAGTCAAATAAGTTCGATTTTTATTTTGCGGCACTTATCCCTGGCTTATAATTTTGAAAAAATATTGCAAATTCTGCCTTCAATATTACTTCTTAAGATCTGCTGCAATAAGCTCCTTATCAGTTGCAGGTACCAGGGCAAGCAGTTTGTTATTTTCATCTTCTGTAGCCCTCCAGTACTGGTTATTGAAATAATAAAATCCGCGATTACGAACAATGTACCCTTCGCTTACTCTCTCCCAGCGGGGCCAGGCCTTGATAATTTTGTTTGTTTTGGGGCTTCGTATTACGCTTTTGGAAACACGCACTCGCTTGATTTGTAAGGTATCTTGTCCATTCACATGCAAGGAAAAGAACAGGAGGATAATAATTAATTTCATTGGGTTTAATTTTCTGAAGATCGGATATTTAACTGTGCCCCAATACCATGCCTGTTTTTCTAAACAAGTGCATTTTTACAATGCAAAGCCACACTTTGCCGCATTTTAATGATGGTTGAAAGGAAAGCAAAATGCAGCGATTGTATTTTAAAATAGATCACTTCTTAACCTGGCAAAAAGAGAAGTATGTAAATGATTGAAATTTTCATGATGAATGATCAACCTAAAGTTTGCAGCTTATGCGGCTTATAGTGGGAAAGCTTACTAATTTTATGCACACTAATGCACATTTACTTTTAATGCATTATCTTAATCCGGATTGTTCTTTATTTTCTCTGATGACGAAGATGAAGAATTTCTTACTTTGTGGGTATAATAAAACTACTGTTCCATTAAACTAACATCAGTACTTTATTAATCACCATGGAAGAAAAAAATATCATTATTTATTACACTCGGGATGGTAAACATCTATATCACTTTGGACCAAAGACGGAACAGTATGGATGAACCAAAGCCAGTTAGCTATACTTTTTGACACGTCTGTGCCAGACAGTAGTATGCATATATCTAATTTTCTGTAAGAGAATGAGTTGAATGAGAAATCAGTTACTAAGAATCACTTAACTATTGCCACCGATGGCAAAAATTATTCGGGTACTTTCTGATGATACCCAGGTGGTGACTGATTACATTTGCTCTATGGCAGATATACACTTCAAAGAAACAAGAAGTTACAACATGTCCCGTATCAAAGGCAAGAACACAAAACCTGAGATGTTGGTTAGGAAATTCTTACACGCTAATGGATTCCGTTATAATCACCATTTTGGAATGTGATCTTAAAACAGCTAAAATTGAAAAAACTCTATTAAAACTTTTTATGCAGGCTAAAAAATAGTTTGCTACCAATCTGGTAACAATTGTATATTTGTATCTAACATGAAAGTAATAGCTGTATGGACATTACACAACTATGCTAAAAAGAAAAAAGAGGCGGAGCAGCAGTTATTTCTGTGGTATAATGAAGTAAGTAGAACTCATTGGAAAAATAACAATGAGTTAAAGGCACAGTTTCCAAACGCATCTGTTATCAGTGGAAAAAGAATAGTGTTTAATATTCATGGAAATAAATACAGTGTTATTGTTGACATAGAATTTTATTTACAAATTATTTTTATCGTCTGGATTGGCACACATGCTGAATATGATAAAATTGATGCAAAAAATGTAGTGTATGATAAAACCCATTAAAACAAAAAAAGATTATGAAGCAACCTTACAGCGCTGTTATGATCTGATGCAAAAAAATATAAAGCCAAATACGTCCGATGCGGATGAACTGGAGATTCTATCAATCCTGGTGGAAAATTATGAGCAAAAACATTACGCTGTGCCAGCGCCCAATCCTGTTGATGCAATCAAGTACAGACTTCAGCAGACAGGAGTAAATGAAAAAGAGCTAACCAAAATATTAGGTGGCCGTAGTAGAAAATCGGAAATACTTTCCGGTAAAAGAAAGCTTTCTCTGAACATGATCCGGGAACTGCATGACAAACTGAATATACCTGCGGAAACACTGATTGCGGAATATTAAAAAGATAAGAAGATTTTTCTCCGTTGTGGGTCTTGTGACCAACAACTTTTTTTTGCCACGAACCCATCTTTGTCGGGCAGGCAACAAGGATTATTACAGATTAAAGAAATGCAATAGCAGAGCTACAAAGTATAAGGCTTTTGCCACGCGCAAGCAAGGAAAAATCCCTGGAGCCATCGGCCCTGCCTGTCGCAAAGTAGTATTTCTTATGCATTTTTGCGGAACATCCCGATCATGAAATTTATTTATCTAAAAATAAAATAAATAATATTAACTTCGCTGTTCTGTTCGAATAATCCCCATTTAAAGCGTTTAAGCTCAACTCTTGAAATAACAATTTTATTATAATTGGTATTATTAAACCTATCCGTTTAATAATCGAAGGGTACCGATACCTATGCCTAAGTCCAGCATCAAATTTACTAAGTAACTAAATTATTAACCGGGATGAAAGAGTGTATTTCAAAATGTCGCATCGCCGCGTTGAAAGTGGGCCGTGGGAACACCCCCCACGGTGGGCCGCCCGGGTTGGAGTCCCCACCAATTCGCAACATTTTGAAAGGCACCCGGATGAAACCATTTTTAGAATACCCGATAAAAAAAAGCCTTTTTTACGGCAACTTTCATTGCAGAAATGAGCCTTTTTTTTAAACCTGCCAAAAAATAAATGCACCAACAGATCAATTCAAATTTCACTTAAAAAATTGCTTTAATAATGACAACTAAATCTAAATCAAATTCTACAAGTCTAACAATACTAAGCATTGTTATGATTGCACTTATGGTAACTTTTATCTCTTGCAAAAAAACAGATTTAAAGAGTTTAACACCACAAGTTGAAAGTTTTGCAGATAATGACAATGCAACTATTGTAGTGCCCGATGCCTCAGGTGTGGCTGACAGAAAAATACATGTGCCTGATAAGTACAATACTTTTTATGGACCTCAAGTGAAAATGGGAAATGGCCATGTAAGAACATGGGTTAATATCAGGCATGATGGCAAACCTATGGCTCTGGGTGTTGAAATGACTGATGGCGCCCTCACCAATCTTCCGCCGGATCCAACTGATTTTGCTGCAGCCACCTTCGCGCTTAGGTTGCACCATAAGGCAAAAGATGTAACACCTTTTGACCATTCCGTTATCAATTGGAATGTACACGGACACGAACCGACCCACGTCTATGATGTTCCGCATTTTGATTTTCATTTTTACAAAATTTCACTGGCAGCCCAGATGGCGATTCCTCCTTACGAGGTAGATCCTACGGGCTTCGACGTACCTTTACCTGCCGGTTATATGCCTCCTATTTATGTTCGTATTCCGGGTGGTGTACCTCAGATGGGTGCTCACTGGGGTGATGTTACTTCCCCTGAATTTAATGGAGGAAGTTTTACAAGCACCTTTATTTACGGCTCCTACAACGGCCATGTAACATTTGACGAGCCTATGATAACGTTGGCACTTTTGCAAAGTGGCAATACGGTTCAAAAGGATATCGCACAACCATTACATTACGATCCAACCCACACGTACTACCCTACACAGTATAGTATTTGGCAGAATAGGAGTAACGGAAGGCATTATGTGAGCCTCAATAATATGGTGTGGAGATAAAAGGCGACTGACAAACTGAATTCATTTTTAAAAAACAATTTCGAAACTTCCCGGTGGTTCATTGTACATGGACTTTACCGGGATTTTTTTTTGCCACACCGCTGCCTGGCGAAAGAGGAGTTTTTGCCACGAATCTGCCTGATGATATTTGTTTAATAGAATTGGCACCCTCTGCACGATACCCCCCGGTAAACCGGATATTGTTTTACCAAAATAGAAGACTGAAATTTTTGTCTATGGCTGCTTTTGGCATGGACATAAAGGATGCAAATATTTTTTGGTTCCCAAAACAGAATAAAATGTGCTTTAAAAAATACCTCCTTTTACAATAGGCATTTTTAAATTGCATAATGAAAAAAGAAAAAGTCTATTCTTTATGCGAAGCCGTTGCTGATATTAGTTATATAGCGGCAAAAGAAAATTACAGAACCCCCGATAGCAGGCAGATGATAAGTCAATTTATTGAATGGGCTAAGGATTTTGAATATTTACATAAGCATACAATGGGGAATTAATTTTCCATTGGATTATATAGAATCGATTGACTACTTTACGTTGTTTATAGTAAAACAATGGCGTAATGTATGAGTGAATCTCGCAGACTTTGGACAAAGGATGAATTGATTCTTGCTTTGAATCTTTACTTAAAACTTCCTTTCACAATATTACATTCCTGCACTCCCGAGATAATTCATTTTGCTCATCTTCCTCCAGAACACTTGGCTCCATTGTTATGAGGCTCAACAATGTTGTCAGTATTGATCCTTTTAATCAACAAAGATATATTGGAGGATTACCCGGTAGAAAACCGAATATACCGGCGGAATCATTAATTGCGGACTATTAAAAAGAATGGTTTTTTGTGTGAATAGATAAATTGATTCATGCATAGTAAAGCAACCTCCCTACCGGCAAAGGCAGGCAAATAAGTTAGATTTTTATTTTGGGGCACTAATCCCTGGCTTCTACTCTTGAAAAAGTTGTTTAAATCTGCCTGCAATATTACTTCTTAAGATCTGCTGCAATAAGCTCATTATCAGTGGCAGGTACCAGGGCCAGCAGTTTTTTATTTTCGTCTTCGGTAGCCTTCCAGTATTGGCCTTCGAAATAATAAAAACCGCGCTTACG
>JBDTJI010000204.1:0-3160 GCA_039935935.1 Ginsengibacter sp.
GTATAGCAATTTGATACGGAAGAAAAATATCAGGAAATGATTTTGACGAAAGCTAAACAAACTAATTATGAATAACTATAAATTAAAAGCAGGATTTGTTGGTTTTGGTGAGATCAACTCGCCGAAGAAATTAATAGATGACAAATGTTTAACGGCCCTTAACGAGGTTAAATCCCTGGGAATTGAAGTGGCTACCACTGATGCAGTTACTGACGATTCAAAGGGGAACGATGTTAAACGTGCGATAGCGGATTTGAAAAAAAGCGACTTTGACTTTCTTATCATTTGCCTTGCAGGATGGATTCCGTCACATGCTGTTATTGCGATTACCAATGAATTTAAGAGTAAACCAATAATTTTATGGGGATTGGCGGGAGACAGGGAAAGTGGCCATATCGTTACTGCTGCTGCACAGGCTGGCACTACTGCATTACGAAAAGTGTTTGAGGATCTGGGTTACAAGTTCAGATATATCTATAATATAATCGGCAAACCATCGCCATTAGACAAGATTAAAACTTTCGCATTAGCTGCCTCTGCGGTAAAAAAGCTGGAAAATACAAAAGTAGGAATGATGGGCTTTCGCGATATGAAGCTTTATAATACGCTTTATGAGGGGCTATCTCTAAAATCGAAAATTGGTACTGAAATAGAATTTTTTGAAATGTTGGAGATGGTTCAATTGAGTGAGCATATTGAAACTGATGAAATTGAAACATTATTACAAAAAGTAAAAGAAAAATGGGATTTTGCTAAGCCTGCAGATGATGAATTTTTAAAAAAAGGGATAGCGTATTATTTAGCTATAAAAAAAATATCGGAAGAAAATGCATTCGATGCCATTTCCTTAAAAGATGTTGATGGAATGAAAAAGATACTCAATTTCCCTCCTTCCATGATTTTTATGCTACTTGCCGATGAGTTGAATTTATGTACCATTCCCGAAAATGATGCGATGGGAGCTGTTACCCAATTGATCGTTAAACAGCTCACCGGGCAATGCGCCGCCTACCTGGAATTTTATGAGTTTTTCGAAAAGAGTGTTTTAATGGGTGTGCCGGATTATGTGCCGGGCGAAGTAGTAGATGGAAGGATAAAAGTAACTCCGGCAGCATTCGGAAATATAAGTGGCGGTCTTTTAAATATCTCAAAAATGAAAACTGGCCAACTCACCATTGCTCGTTTGTCAAATACGGGAAGCCAATATACCCTACATGTGTGTACCGGTGAGGCAAAATTAATTTCATGGGAAGAGGCGGGATGGGACCATCCGGCACCTCAGTTGCCCAGCCTGGAAATATTTCTTGATACATCGGTTGAGGACTTTGCTCAAAATATATCCGGCCAGCATTATATCATAGCTTATGGCGACCATTTACAGGCTATGTCTGATTTTTGTTATCTGAAAAATATAAAATTAATATAGAAGGTTTAATGAAAAAGTACGATGCAACTATTGCAGGATATTTTTGCGTTGATTTAATTCCCGGATTTAAAGGAAGTGAAACTCATGCTGATATATCTGAAGTTTTAAAACCTGGAAAGCTGATAGAGATTGATGGCCTTAATGCAACTCTCGGCGGAGTAGTCGCCAATACAGGAATGGCAATGAACAAATTTTCCAAAAATGTTTTTTTAAATGGCATAATCGGGGATGACTTTATTGGTAAAATTGCAAGGGAGTGGTTGGACAAATACCAACTTTCTGAAGGAATAAATACACTTAAAGGCGGGAATACAGCATTCGGATTGGTAATTGCACCTCCCGGTGTTGACAGAATCTTCCTGGAATCGCCAGGTTGCAGTAAGGTTTTTGACATTAGCCATATCAATTTTGAGGCAGTTGCCCAAAGCAGGTTATTTCATTTTGGGTATCCACCATTGCTAAGGCATTTTTACCTTAATGAAGGAGAAGAACTCCTTGAAATGTTTAGTAGAATTCAGGATATGAATGTTGTCACTTCTCTTGACTTTAGTTTGCCTGATCCCAACAGCGAATCAGGCAATGTTGATTGGCCAAAAATTTTGCAGCGGGTATTGCCTTTTACGGATATTTTTGTTCCAAGCCTTGAGGAAGCGCTCCAGATAATGATGCCTGAAGAATATGCCCGAATTCAGATGCGTTCAGATTTTGTTGATGTAATTGACCAGGTTCCATTAAGTCTCATACAGGAGTTGGGCCGCCGTATTATTGACAATGGTGTTAAGATTGTGCTGCTAAAATCAGGATACAAGGGTGCTTATCTATTTGCCGGTGATATTTCTTCATTGAATAAAAAGCATGGGTTTGATCTATCTGAAGAAAGGTGGAATTATGCTTCACTTTTGTGCAAAGCATACCCTGTTGATGAATCAAAAATAAAAAATGCTTCCGGTGCAGGCGATACTTCCGCAGCAGCTTTCCTTTCCGCTATTCTTGATGGTGAGGGCCCGGAATCTTCATTAAAATATGCTGCAATTGCAGGTAGAAACAATTTGTACTGCTTTGATATTTTTAAGGAGATTGACGACTGGACAACAATGACAGAGCAAATAAAGTCAGAATCTCATGATATTGTCCATTTGAATCAGAACCAAAATAAATCGGCAACTTATAAAATACTTTTATGAATAATATAGATACAATATCACGGGACTGGTGGAAAGAAAGTGCCTTACAGGTACCATATTTAATTACTGAAACGCCGGGGCCAAAATCGAGGGTGATGCATGAAAACACGGCCAGATATATGAAGGGGCTTAGCTCACAGGTAAAATTATTTCCGGTGTGTTTTGAAGAAGGAAATGGTATCACACTCACAGATGTTGACGGTAATAAATACCTTGATTTTTCTTCCGGAATCTATGTGGCTTCCTTGGGGCATTGCCATCCGAAGGTATCTGAAGCAGTTTCTTATTGGGCAAAGAAACTGATGAATGTCCACGATTTTACTACACCTGTTAAAGAAAAGCTGATGGAAAAGATGGCTTCTGTTTTGCCTGGTAAGCTCAATGCAGTGCAGTTGTATTCTGATGGAACCACAGCGGTAGAGGCTGCCATACGTGCTGCACGTGCTATCACCGGTAAACACGAATTTATCTCTGCCTATCGGGATTTTCATGGCAAAACTTTAGCATCTGTAAGTTGCGCGCAAATGCACCGCAGCGAAACATTAAGTTA
>JBDTJI010000205.1:0-5338 GCA_039935935.1 Ginsengibacter sp.
ACACATACGGTAAAATAATAGTCACCAGAAAATGTTCCGAGCCCGAGGATAAATTAAAAAGGATTTACGACATCCTGCAAAGCAAATACAAACCCTTCACAAAACGAAAATCTGTAGTACACAAACCAGAACTAAAAAAAATTGAAACTCAACAACAACAACTACTTTTGTCCGGATAGCTGCAATGTGGGTTAAGACCAGGGCTTTTAACAATACGATGTTCAGCGACACCGGTTAGAAAAGAGTTAGCCACTCCTGTAAGGCGTTTTGTGAGGTTTTTCAGAAGATAGCAGATAGATATACGACTGCCGGCTACCTTGTTTGCAGGCTTTTAGTTGCACGGTTTGCATAACTACCCTTACCCAAAAACAACATCTTTTTTCAGGAATACAAAAATTAAAAATGAGGTTATATACTTTTTTCATGGGCAGTACATTTTCTTTTTATTTTGAATGAACAGTGAATGACAATTTATAAATGAAATATAACGAACGACAAGAAAGAAACCGACACTATCTGATTGGTTACCATTCTGGCAGACAGAATTCAACTATCCCGCATGCAAACCGTGAACGAAAACGCCCAGTAGCAAAAACATTTTCAATTTCCAACCCCTTACAAATATTTAAACAGTAATGCAATGACAGCATAGATCATAGTCATTACGAAAATTCCCTTGCCGGTTTTATCACAGTATCCGTTGATATAAATGGTAAACAAAATGGCATTAGCCATTAATGATACACTTATGGACACCGTGATCAGGTTGGGATTCATCTTCATCCATTGCAGCATTTCCGCAAGGGTAAGCCCTTTGAATTTTACTAATTTATAAATAAGGAATCCAATCATTGGAGCAATGAAACCCAGTGCAATTCCGAAAATGAAATTATCTTTTTTGAAGATCATAAAATGTCCCAGTTTTTTTCCAGTTCATTTTTCAAAGTATAGTTGGTTAGATCAAACTGTACCGGAACTACACTAACATAATTGTGCTCCAGCGCCCATACGTCGGTGTCTTCGCCCGTATCAAAATTTTTAAACTCCCCGGTAAGCCAATAATATTTTCTTCCATGAGGGTCTAGCCTTTCATCAAAATCTTCATCATACTTGGCATAAGCCTGCCTGCAAACTTTGATGCCATGCATCACGTCTAGCGGCACTGCAGGAATATTTACATTAAGTAAAAAATGCTTATCCATCTTCCTTTTTAAAAGGCTCTTTACGATTTTATTTACATAAAACTCCGCTGCGCTAAAATCTGCTTCAATGCTATAATCAAGCAATGAGAAGCCTATGGAAGGAATACTTTCAATAGATGCTTCCATAGCAGCACTCATCGTTCCTGAATAAATCACATTGATGGAATGATTAGCGCCATGATTGATACCACTTAAGCATATATCTGGTTTTCTGTGCAGTATCTTATCCACAGCAAGCTTTACGCAATCCACAGGTGTGCCGTTGGTTTGCCAGGCTTCTATCCCTTCAAAAATATCTTTTACATTAGTTAACCTTAATGGAACGCCTATCGTGATGGCATGCCCCATTCCACTCTGTGGTTTATCGGGAGCAACTACTACTACATCTCCCAGATCTTTAACGGCGTTTACCAGGCTATGAATACCCGGAGCAGTAATTCCGTCATCATTGGTAATTAATATTATGGGCCTGTCTTCTTTGGATTCGGACAATTTTCTTAAAATTTATTTGTAATTGTTAGTGGTCAGTTGTGTTTAGAAAAATGGCAGTTACCCATCTTGTCAGAACCATCTGAACCATGGCCTCGCTATTGCTTCTCTAAACGGCCAGGGAATAGAAATTAGTATGAGTAGCAGTGCAATTCCGAAAAATATTAATGTCTTTTTAAATTTTGCTTGTGCAGTGAGTGCTTTTTTTACCGACACCCTGCCTGCATGTACCAATATCCATGCAATGATCATCATTATTGAATGTTCTACTGTAAAAAAGCGAAGCATGGGATCTTTCATGGTTTCGCCCATATTTTTTAAGCTTTCAAACCAGCCCAAACTAAAATAAAGAATTAATCCAATCAGCAATTGAATATCCATTCCCAGCATAAAAAAGAAGTTACTCCTTCCGTCGCCGATGGTATATTGCCGTTTTGAAGATAACCCGCTCATAGCAGTGAATACAGTCCAAAAAGCAAAGATTAAAATAAGCCAACGAATAAGACTGTGTAATACGAGAAGTATTTGCATAATAAATAGTTTTGGCAAAAATAAGGTTTAAAAAAGAATAAGAGAAGCACCCTCAGAACCTTCCTATTCGGTGCTCGAGTTTTGCTTTTTCATTTGATGTTACGAAAGAAACATACAAATTTCTTTATAAATTTCCGGTATACTTTTTAAAAAATTTTTATCTCGGTGGAGAATGAGATTTCTATATTTATTGACAAGCCAGGATACAACAATTTTCAGAAGAATGTGAGCACGATCTCTTCAGCGAATGTAAATGGACGATCACTAAAACTTAAAATTTTGTTTCAATGAAAAAAGGCCTCAGATCTGCTTCATATACATTGCCATATTTATCTGACGCCAATATAAGCCAGGGAGCATTGGAGGGAAATGTGCGTTTAGGTACTGTCACATCATTTATCATCGCCTTGAGTGATGAATTCGGTATTATCACAGCAGCTTGCTTCACCAATACTTTTTCTGAGGATGTATCAACCACTCCAAATACAAAACTTCCTGCAATTCTGTTTGTTTTATTATACACTGTATGACCTGAAAGAACCAGCCCAGGTTCAGGTGTTGTGATTATAACGGGTCGACTGGGTTCGGTGTCTTTTTCCCTCGGAAGATATGGATAATTCTTCCAGGCACCGGCAAGTGTACGGACACGAAGAACTAATTGAGGATGATGTATTTCGTCTAAACTGTTTTTGGTGGCAAGCCATAAAGTTCCATTATCCGATACTACTGCATGAAGATGATCGTCAGCTGTTTTGTTTCCGGATTCCACTGTTTTAATAGCTGACCAATGATCAAGGGCATCTTCGGTTATATGCACACGGGAGTTGACAGCATCTCCTGTCTGATCAGACCAGATAACTATCACTTTATTTTTAAGTGCAGCGATACAACTGATATCATCAGCGGATATATTTTCTCCAAGCCGCACAGCCTGGCTCCAATTCACAGCGTTCTTTGAATGCCATACATAAATAGCTTTTCCTACATCGGCTGCTACCCACCAAATACCACTGCCATCCTGCGCAATCGTTGCTGTTTCAATATTGGGTCTTTTCTGTGGTATGGGTAAAGCTCCAAGCACTTTTGCGTTCCAATCTGCATCAGCATTTTTTCCGGGCGTCAGCCTAAAAACGAATAAAGAAGAATCCGATACGCCTACAGCAGTTACCATCTTGTTTTCATACCAAACATCAGCCCGGCCGGGTATGCCTTTTAAAGCCCTGCTCACTTCCGAATGTTCCTTCCAGCCGGTGCTGCTGCGTTGCCATAGAGAAGGCACTAAAGAAGGTGGTAGCAAAGCCCACCAGCAGGAATCCATAAACCATAATTTCGACTGAGACTTATCCGCTGTCGGAAATGGGAAATCCACACGAAAAGAAGGGAAGGTTGTAATTTTTGTGCGTCAGCATTACATGCGATTAGCAACAGAAAAAAAATTAAAAAATGGTTTCTCATGTCAAGTTCGTTTTTATGTGCCTTGTAAAATATAATAACTAATTCAACAATCTGGATTTTGTTTAATCTTCCCGGGATTAATGTGAATTTGCGTTTGAGAAACCAGTAATAATAGCATTTGATCCTGAATAGTTACAGTGGCTTTAGGTCGTAGCACTGTAATTACTCTCCCTGTTCCGACCAGGTCAAACCACCGGTGCCTTTTGCAAGCCTGTTCAACGCGCCTTTTCTGTTCGATAACCAGCCCAAATTCCTCTTGTGTGTTTACTGATAAATTAAAATTCAGATTATCGCAGTCTTATCTGGCATAACCTACCGTATCTGTTATCATATTCAGTAATGGAAGGCTGCCCCATTCGATTACAAAAGAAATTTCATTAAATGCCTCAGCTTGCATCAAAAGTAGTGTTAAGCATAACAGGAATACGCCATTTCTCAAGTGTGTAATTTCAAATACTTAAAAAGAAGGCATGGTACAATGATCACCAGGTAAAAGAAGGATTCATCACAAGGGTCCGGTATATTCTTTGTACGAAATATCTGTACAACATTACGTATCGGGGTAACCCGCACGGATCTTACAATTTATTTTCAGGCTCAATCGTATTGAAAGTCGGGTGAATTGAATCTTTATCAAGATTGGGTCTGATTAAATATCCAACCGGGATTGATATTATTTTTCTATATACAAAATTATGAAATAGTCATTACACCCTGTAATCTACCCGTCATCTTAATAAAAGCTTCTGCAGCCTTAACTCCTAATTCCATTCCTCTGAATTCTTCCATAGCTCTATGTCCACTGCTACTATATATTTCTTTTGGATTTTGGCTCACATGGCAATTAATAGCTTTCCATTTTTGCTCAAGGGTATCAGTGATATCCACATAATCAGTGGGATGAAATACTGCGGTTTGCAGGCCGGATTCCACTTCAAAAAAATAAAGTAAAAATCTATTCTTCGCATGCATCCACGCCTGTATTGTTAATAAGCTGGCTGCCTGGTGGTCGGGGTGATGATCAATTGGCCAATGAGCAAACACAATATCCGGATTTTCAATAGTAATTAGGTCCTGTATCTTTTTTAGCCAATCTTTATTTACTACGGTGTCCCCGTCTATCTGTCCTGCAAATACCGGTTTAGCATCTAAAATATGGCATGCATTTATAGCCTCCTGTTTTCTTATCCTGGCAGCTTCATCATGTGAACGTCCTATTACACCGGCTTCCCCGGTTGTTAAATAAATAACTGTAAGTTCATGACCTGCTTTTGCCAGTTTGGCTAATGTGCCACCACAACCCGTTTCAGGATCGTCGGGATGGCCACCAACACAGACAATTTTTCTTCGGGCTATTTTCTTGTTGGATTGTGCTGTTGTTAAAGAAGACAATGATAAAAGGCTCAACCCTAAAGCCGTATTTTTTATAAAATCACGACGATCACTTTTCCTATCTTCCATAGTTGTTGGTTATCATGAATTTGCTGATCAATTATAATCCGGATTTTCTACTAAATTATGATTTTTACTGGTTCTGTTAAGCGTGATTGGCAAGTAATAATTTTGTGAATAAAATTGTGGAGTACTTACTGTTCCATCCATGTTATGTATGACACTTAATTTAAATTTTTCGGTACTGGCATCCTTGATATACCGCAAAC
>JBDTJI010000206.1:0-10314 GCA_039935935.1 Ginsengibacter sp.
CTTTTCAAAGCAGGCTGATTAAATTTTAATGTTGTCATAGTGATTATTTTTTTAATTTTTAAATTTTTTAATTCTGTTTTTCTTTCCTAATACTGATCAAATAGAATACCATTAGCGTTTAACAGAAATATTCGCATTTTTGCAAGACAAAACGTCGCATTAATTCTATTTGAAATGACAATTTTTCCAAAACCTTATCAACAACGTTGCGCTTTTAAAGAGTGAAGTATTGTAAATTTGCACTTTAAAACAAAATATACATTATGTATCCAGAAGAAATAGTAATTCCCATGAAAGGAGAATTAACAGAAAGCGGATTTTCCGATTTAGCAACTGAGCAACAGGTGGAAGATGCACTACAGCAGACTGGAACCACTCTGTTTGTCATTAATTCTGTCTGCGGTTGTTCAGCAGGAACAGCCCGCCCTGGTACTTTGCTGGCTGTCGAAACAAGCCCCAAAAAACCGGACCACCTGGTCACAAGTTTCGCAGGGTTTGATTATGAAGCGGTAAATAAAGTACGTGAGCATCTATTACCTTATCCGCCTTCTTCACCTTCCATTGCTTTGTTCAAAGACGGCAAGCTCGTTCACTTTCTCGAAAGACACAATATTGAAGGAGCTTCAGCACAGATGATTTCCAACAACCTCGCTGCCGCTTTTGAAGCTTATTGCTAACATAACGTTGTTAATAAAAACCTTCATATTTATGTAGGTTTTTATTTTTTTAAAAATATCTTGCGCAAAAGGCACGGAAATTTTTATAGAACTAAACGATAGTCATGTATCCTAATTTATACTTTGTTTTTAATGAATGGTTTGGATGGAAGATAAACGCATTCAAGATCTTTTACACCTTCGGTATTTTTGTTGCGATAGCATTTATAGTAGCTGCATACGTTCTTACACTTGAATTAAAAAGAAAAGAGAAATCAGGACTATTATCACCACGTGAAGAGACCATCACTACCGGTAAACCTGCTTCTTTTTTAGACCTTTTCATAAATGGATTAGTAGGTTTTATTTTCGGATTTAAACTAGTCGGGGTTTTCTTAGCCAGCCGCGAATCGGGAATAGACCTGCAGGAATATATTTTTTCGCGTGAAGGAAGTATTGGTGGCGGGCTGTTACTTGCCGCAGTCCTTGTGTTTTTAAAATACAGGGAAAAGAATAAACAAAAGCTTGCAAAGCCGGAAAAGCGTACCATTAGGATATGGCCTCACGACCGTGTGGGAGACATTGTAATTTTCGCCTTAATCTTCGGAATCATTGGCGCCAAATTATTTGATAACTTGGAGAATTGGGATCGGTTTATTGAAAACCCTATTGGTAATTTATTATCCCCCAGCGGACTTACGTTTTACGGAGGGCTTATTTGTGCTACGATTGCAATTTGTATTTATGCGCGCAAAAAAGGAATTAACCTTCTTCACTTGATAGATGCTGCAGCACCTGCACTAATGATTGCTTACGCGGTTGGCCGTATGGGATGCCAAACTGCAGGCGACGGCGATTGGGGAATTTTCAATAGTGCGTATATCAGCGATGTTCCGGGACATGTAGTGCCTGCTACACCTGAACAGTTTCAAGAGAAGTTAAAAGAACATTCAACCTATTTCCTAAATGGATCCGTTACTGATCCGGGCGGTGTTTCTACTATGGTTACTGACCGTCATGAAGAATCGTTAGATAAAGTGCCGCATAAAAGTTTTAGAGGCCCCGACTTTTTACCCACATGGATGTTTGCTTTTACCTATCCTCACAACGTAAACGAGGATGGCATACTTATTCCGGGTTGCGAAGGAAAGTATTGCCGCGCTTTACCTTTGCCTGTATTTCCAACTCCCTTTTATGAGATTGTTGCATCCTTTATTTTATTTCTTTTTCTTTGGCTGATACGAAGAAAAATAAAAGTACCTGGCGTAATGTTTTGCATTTATCTTATACTGAATGGCATCGAAAGATTTCTTGTAGAAACGATCAGGGTAAATACTACCTATTCTATTTTTGGATTACATCCTACGCAAGCAGAGTTAATATCATTAAGCTTGGTAATTCTGGGAATTATTGGCATCGCATATTATAATAGAAGAGCAAAAATGCTTGAAAAACTGTAATTAGCAGTACCCAACAATACACTTCTTACAAATAGGTTAAGAATAAATATTAACATTTATTTACAATCTGTTCCTATGTCTCACAATCAACTTGCAACTGTAATTAATAATTTTTCAAATTAAAAGATGATAATCCGGAATCACTAAAACTGGATTGGTGCGGGAGTGTTGTTTGCTTTTCTTTGGCCATCAGTAGTTACCGCAACTAAAATTGCTTTAGAGGTATCGCAATTATTGGTCATTGCTCAAGTAAGGTTTGCTTTAGTCCGTGGCATTATGCTATTGTTCGCTCATGTTTTGGGAAAAGAGAAATTACCCTCCGGAATAGAATGGAAGCCGATTGCCATTTATTTAGACTGTCACGTAATCGCTATGCAGCATGTAAGTAGTGGAAATACAGAAGCACCTTTAAAATATCTTTAAATATTTGAATGCAACATCACAGGCAGCAAAACTTTGGGATAAAATATAATATTGTGGACGGTATAAGGAGAACAATACTACTTTACTCTATCTAGCTCATTCAAACGATTAGATCAAACCCCAAAAGAACTTCCACAGCCACAAGTAGTATTGGCATTTGGATTATTAAAAGTAAATCCCCTTGCATTTAAACCGCCTTCCCAGTTAATTTCCATATTATTCAAATAGAGTAAATGAGCAGGATTGATAATACATGAAATTCCGTCAATATCATGTATTTCATCTTTATCCGTTATATATTCAAAACCTAATAAGTAAGACATACCTGAGCATCCGCCGCCTTTCACTCCAACGCGCAGGTATTTTCCCGCATATTCAGCTTCATTCATCAATCTTTTTATCTCTTTTACAGCGGAATCCGTTAAACTCACCGGTATCTGGTTGATTGTCTCCATATTTTTTATTTTAATTACACTATTACAAGTCAAAACCCGTTCTAAAAGTGTTTGTGAAATGTCTTACAATTATGTTTTAACTGCCTTACGAAATTACAACCTTTACTATCGGAATGATTATTTTTGTCTGCAAATTATAAAAATGTCAATATTTGAAACCATAATTATAATTGTTTCCCTGGTTCTCGTACTGTTTTTAGTATGGATACTAACGGAATTCTCAACAATGAAAAAGCAATTCGGAGAAAGGAAAGGCACAGAGCCAGAAATGATCAAACTACGCCTGCAAGCGTATGAACGCATTACTTTACTTGCTGAAAGGATTTCATTTCAAAATTTATTATCACGCATCAGTAATTCAGGCTTATCATCCAGGCAAATGCAGATGTCGCTCATAGACTCGATAAAACAGGAATACGATTACAACCTTTCACAACAAATTTATGTTTCGCCGGAAGTCTGGAGAGCGGTAAACAACCTCAAGGAACAAAATATTTATATTGTTAACCAGCTTGCTTCTACCCTCCCAGCAAATGCATCAGGTATGGATCTCAATAAACACATTGTCGATTACCTTATTAATAACTCTAATGCATCATTGCATAATATAGTTCTTGAAGCCATTAATTTTGAAGCGAAAAAATTAATGTAATGAATAGAATTCGTTTAAGAAATTCTGATGAAAAAAATAATAACTAATTCGGGAATCGAGATAAAGACGGTTTATACTTCCCGAGATTTGCCCCAAAATGTTCCTGAAAAGCCAGGAGAATTTCCGTTTACCCGAGGTGTAAAGGCAGATATGTACCGGGGGAAATTATGGACGATGCGCCAATACGCTGGTTTTAGTACTGCTGAGGAAAGCAACCAACGGTATCATTATCTTATTTCTCAAGGCGTAAGTGGTTTAAGCGTAGCATTCGATCTTCCTACTCAAATTGGGTATGACAGCGATCATCCGCTATCCGAAGGCGAGGTGGGAAAAGCAGGAGTGGCCATTGATTCAATCGAAGATATGGAAGCCTTGTTTGCAGGAATACAACTAAAAGATATTTCCACCTCAATGACCATTAATTCCACCGCTTTTATATTACTGGCATTTTATGTGGCAATAGCTAAAAAACAGGGTGCGGATCTTTCACAATTACGGGGCACCGTCCAGAATGATATTTTAAAAGAATATGCCGCACGTGGCACTTATATTTACCCGCCGCAATCTTCAATGCGCATCATTACCGATATTTTTGAATGGTGCAGTAAGGAACTTCCCAAATGGAACACCATCTCCATTTCAGGATATCATATCCGCGAGGCAGGCAGTACGGCAGTGCAGGAGGTTGCTTTTACGCTTAGTAATGGAAAGGCCTACGTAAAAGCTGCTTTGCAAAAAGGATTAGACATTAATATTTTTGGCAAACGATTATCCTTCTTTTTTAATTCACATAATAATCTTTTCCAGGAAGTAGCCAAGTTTCGCGCTGCGCGCAGGATGTGGGCAATCATGATGAAAGAATTGGGAGCTACAGATGAAAAAGCCATGATGATGCGCTTTCATACACAAACAGGAGGAAGTACGCTTACTGCCCAACAACCGTTAAATAATATTAGCCGTGTTACGTTGCAAACATTAGCTGCTGTACTTGGCGGCACACAAAGCCTGCATACAAATGGCTACGACGAGGCGCTTAATTTACCAACAGAAGAAGCAGCCGGGATTGCCCTAAGAACGCAACAGATTGTTGCCTTTGAAACAGGCGTTGCAGATACTACCGACCCTTTGGCTGGAAGTTATTTCATTGAAAATCTAACTGATGAAGTGGAGCAAAAAGCCTGGGAATTGATAAATACAATTGATGCAATGGGAGGAAGCGTTCAGGCCATTGAAGAGGGATTTATGCAGAATGAAATAGCACAAAGCGCTTACAAATATCAGCGCAGTATTGACACAAAGGATACAATAATAGTGGGAGTTAATTCGTTTATTTCCGAGGATGAGGTAGCACCGCCCTCTTTCCAAATAGATGACAACATCCGATTGGTACAAATGGATAAAATAAAAGTATTGAAACAAAAAAGAGATAACAGCAAAGTAGAGAAATGTTTGATAAAAATAAAAACTCATGCAACTAAAAATGAAAATCTGATGCCTGTAGTAATTGACGCGGTAGAAAATTTTTGCACTCTTGGTGAAATTTCAAATACTCTTCGTGATGTTTTTGGTGAATACAAATAAAGAGCAGAAAATTTTTATGAAATATATTCTTGTATTGGTTATTATTTGCAGTTCTTTTCAGAGCCATGCCCAAAAATATATATTGTTAGATAAGGCTATTTCCCAGCCTGCATTTTATAGTAATAAAATTCTTGTTTCAGCAAAATACAAAGGCTTTGTTCCTCTGGAAAAAAAAGACATCCCAAAATTTTTGGAAGCTTTGGAAGAAATTGCGAAAAGGTTATCATCCGGAAAAATAACAGGAAAAGCTAAAAGTTATAAGTTCGGATGCACCGAATTAAATGGCGTGGCTTTTCCGCTTGCCTCTGGTGAGCGTCTTGATTATGTGCTTACTTCTTCCTGCGAGAATTTGAATATAACCATGCATCTATGCGATGCGAAATTAAGTAATGAGGACAATGCCTATTATATTAAAACCTGGATCAAATATATTAGGAGCGCGCAAAAGCAGAATCAGAGACAATAAGATTTATAAATTAGGCCACGTAACTTCTTGTGAGATATTTAATTCGTGCAACCTGTCTGCTGACAAAGGCGTGTTCGTAGCAAAAAGTATTTGAGTTTCAGCTCACAATAAATACACCAAACCTTTATTCAGGCTCTGTTTTATTTTGAATATTATCGCCTACTTTAAAGGAGATCGGTTCTATAAGATAGGAATTTATAGCGTAGCCATTTCTTATTCACGGATTCCATCCCCGCGCTTTCTTTATAACATTTACTGCTATTTCCGCCAATTGAGTTCCTTTCAAGGTGGTAGCCTGCACTTCATTCACATTACCGTCTTTATCTACAGTAAAACCTACATTACAGGTTCCCAAATTACTGTTATCAGCAAGCAATACACTGCTGTTGTTATCGATAGTTCGAGTAATATACTTTAACCACGCCGCCTGACCACCTGAAAAACGTGCAGGCCGTTCCAGGTCTTGTAAGGATTTATTAAAAGCACTGGGATCCGTTAGTGTTAGGGGTTGTAATCTGTAAGAAGCAACGGTATGTCCATTCTGTGAGGCAGGAATCCATTTTGGCCCTTTTCTTATAGCATCGATGGCAAATCTGGCGAGCTGGGTTCCTTGCATAGTAGTCGCTTTTACATTACTGACTATGCCTTCTGCATTGACAATAAATCTTAAAATGCAGGTTCCAAAATCTGCTCTTGTAAAGGAATCGAGACTTGCCTGGATGCTCTTCGCTATATATTGTTGCCATGCCGCTGGACCTCCTGGAAAAGATGCTTCGGTTTCTACTTTTGTAAAAATTTTATCAGGAAGAGTATCGGTATTAAAAGCATCCGGGTTTGTTAGTGTTACCGGCTGCAATCTGTATGAAGCAACGGAATGTCCATTCTGCGAAGCAGGAATCCATTTAGGGCCTTTTCTTATAGCATCGACGGCAATATTTGCCAGTTGAGTTCCTTTCATAGTGGTTGCGCTCACATCGCTGACCGTACCATTGGTGTTGACAATGAATCTTAAAATGCACGTTCCAAAATCTGTTCTTGTAAAGGAATCGAGACTTGCCACAATACGCTTAGTTATATATCTCTGCCATGAGCCTTGGCCACCGGGAAAGGATGCTTCAGTTTCTACTTGTGTAAATACTTTATCCGTACCACTTGAAGGTTTCCCTAAAGGCGGCGTATCTTTTACAGTTGCATCCTCACAAATAATGACACCATTTTTTGCCTTGTCTCCATATTTATCTGTTAAACCAGGTTTGTCCCCCTGATAAATTGTAACTTTTTTAGCTGTAATCCACTTTTTTCTTAAAGTTTCGTTTGGAACCTCCTTACCATTTATAATCAAAACAGCCTTCAACGGATCAATACGATGCTTTTCCGAAAATTCAGCAGAAATAAGCTCTTCTGCCTGTATCTGGATAGCATCCGGAGGTGAAACAAGCAATATACCTTTTGTTATTTTTTCAGTATCTATTTTTTCAGTTTTCGGTGGCGCAAATAAAATGAACCCAGCTTTTTTCGCTTCTTCTCTTGTAATCGTATCCGTTGTTCCATCTCTGAAATAACATACCACTCTATGACCGGAGATTCCTTCCACTCTCGTCGATATTTTACCATGAAACATTATTGCGTTAGGAGGTGGCGGTGGTGGTGGCAAAAATTCGCGCTTTTCGGCTTCCTGCTCTGATATCATTTCTGTACTACCATCGTTGTAGGTTACCTTTATAACAGGAGCAGTTACCTTAGCTTCACTGGGTGTTGACGGCCTCTCGATATTAGTTACTTTTTTACCTTTATAGTACATATGGGGAATACTGTCCGCTACGGACGGTTGTGTATCATTTAATAATTCATTTTGCCCCGCATAGTTTTCAATTCCATTCAAAATATTTCTTGCAATCATTTGCTGGTTTATAGGATTGACTAAATAATTCAAATCTTTTTTAGACGAAAGATAGCCTGCTTCTATTAGTACTGAAGGGCATTGGTTGGCCTTTAAAACCCAGGAAGTATAACCCTGTTGTTTCAAATCATTTGCAACCGGCAACGAATAATTACTTCTAAAAACTTCAATTATTGAAGAGCCAAGTAATTTACTTTGACTTACGAATTTATTGTCATTTCCTGGAATTAAAATATCAATACCGCTATGTAAATTTTTCTTTTCTTCTTTATTAATATGAATTGAAATAAAGAGATCGGCTTCTTTTGAGGTTGCAAAGTTTACTTTCTCTTTTACTGTCATATACTCATCATTATCCCTCGTTAAAACAATAGTTATATTTTTATTGTCATTTAGTTCTTTTACCAGTTTGGCAATGTTAAGTGTCAAATCCTTTTCTTTAATATTGCCTTCGGCGGCTCCGCCATCTTCACCACCGTGACCGGCATCTATTACCACTGTTATTCTTTTACCATCATAAAGCGGCGAAGTTTTTATGGTTTTCATTTTTATTGTAAACGCAAAAAACACAATGGCTGTAAGAGGCAGCACCAGCAGCCTGCTTACATAATTTACTTTCGGATTTTTATTTTTGGTGAGCATGAGTAATCTTCTTTTTATTGGTGAGTAAAAAAAGCTGTTAATGATTGAAAATTTTTGCCCGGGATATACTGTTTGTAAAATCATTTCTGCGAAATCATTGAGGTCATTATCTTCAAGCGCTTCCTTGTCGGCTATGAACTCGTGGATCATGTACAATTCTTTTCGCATCAGCCAAAAGAAAGGATTGACCCAAAAGAAGATCAGCACTACATTCATAAAAATTTTATCGTAAGAATGTTTCTCTTTGACATGAGCCAATTCATGATTAAAGATCTTTTGTCCCTGCTTTGACTGAAGGTCTATTGCATTGTTCCAAAAGATAGATTTAAGAAAGGAAAAGGGAGTTCCTTTGGCATTGGTATTAATAAAACTGATGTCTTTAATTTTTGCTCGAGGAAATCTTTTTTTGAGGCTTCTTATTTTGAATAAGGAGATAATAAATATAGAAAGAAAAATCATAGAGATCATTAAATAGCCTGACTCCAGGAGCGTTTCTGAATCAATATGGAATCCACTTTTACTATACTCTATTACTGCTTCGTCGCCGTAGCTGATGGTTTGTAAAACCTTTATTACCGTTCCTTTATCAGACTCATTTTGAAAAATATTGATCTTCATTAATGGAACAATCAATGCTAATACGATGGAGGCAAGAATATAAAAGCGATTCCACCGGTGGAAGGTTTTGTTTCTTAAAGCCAAAAAATAATATCCGCATAAAATGCCGGAGCAAATGATTACTTTCAACAAATACCAGGATAGAGTTATCATAATAATATTTTTTAATTTTTCAAATCTGACGGACTCAGTCTGATTTATTTTACGTACTCTTTTAAATCAGACGGGGGACCGTCAGATTTATTTTATTTGCCTTTTTTTAGTTGCTTCACCAGCAGTTCGAGCTCTTCGATACTGAGATTATTTTCTTTCACCATTGAAGACACAATATTGCTGAATGAACCTTCATAGTATTTTTTTACAAGAGATTTCACTCTTCCTTTTGAATACACTTCTTTACTTACGAGAGAATAGTAGCGATGATTTCTGCCAAAAACTTCTATCCCAACAAAACCTTTATCTACTAGTATTTTCAAGATGGTCGCTACCGTATTCTGATGAGGTTTTGGATCAGGCATCCCCGCGACAATATCACGCAAAAACGCATTTTCCAGTTTCCAGATTACCTGCATTATTTCTTCTTCTGCTTTGGTTAAGGTTTTCATTTTTTTATTAATTTATTTTTCTGAAAGCAAACTTATAACTAATTATTTAGTCTAACAACTATTTTTTTAGTTACGATAGAAATATTTTTTTAACAGTTGTATAATATTTCTTTAAGGGGATATATAATTATACAATTAACTTTACGGCCTTAGTCAAAAAAATATCAAAAATTGAAAATGAAATGTCAGACGCTATCGTAGAATTAAAGAATGTGGGTATTTACCAGGGAGATTCTTTGATCCTCAGCGATATAAATATTGTGGTGAGCCGTGGTGAATTTATGTACCTCGTAGGCAAAACGGGAACAGGAAAATCGAGCCTGTTAAAAACATTATACGGTGATCTTGACTTTAAAGAAGGAGAGGCTAATGTAGTGGGATTTGATTTAAGCCAATTAGATTGGAAACAGATTCCCTTTCTTCGACGCAACCTTGGTGTGATATTCCAGGACTTTCAGTTGCTTACCGACAGAAATGTAAACGAGAATCTCAAGTTTGTTTTAAAAGCAACGGGCTGGAAAGACGAAAAATTAATGGATGAAAAGATCGCTGATGTTTTGGATAAGGTAGGCCTGAAAACAAAAGGCTTTAAAATGCCTTTCGAGTTAAGTGGTGGCGAACAGCAGCGTATAAATATTGCCCGCGCATTATTAAATTCACCAAAATTGATCCTCGCTGATGAACCTACCGGTAACCTTGATCCTGAAACTTCTGACGAGATCATGCAATTGCTAATGAGTATATGCCGTGACTATGGAACTGCCATTATTATGGCCACTCACGACTACCTTGTAATTCGCAAATTTCCCGCCCGAACCATTAAGACTGAACGAGGAAAAGTACTTGACAATGCATC
>JBDTJI010000207.1:0-11549 GCA_039935935.1 Ginsengibacter sp.
GTCACAAAACCCAGCACCGTTTTTCCATCTTTCGTGTCTATCTGTACTGTTGAAAAGCCCTGCGAAATGGAAGCGTTAGGTTTCAGTATAGATTCTGCGATCTGCTTACGGTTCATGATAGAGCCGATCTGTCCCATGAATGGCCCTTTCATAGGTTCTCCTTTACCAAGCGTATGGCAGGTATTACAGCCTTGCTGTATAAACAAACGTTTGCCGTCTGCCGGGTTGCCTTTAATATGATCCATTGCCAGCATAATATCTTCGATAGATGATTTACCTATCTGTCCTTTTTTATTCCTGATCTTGTTCAGGTCCACCTTCGGTGCTTCCTCCTTCACTTCTTCTTCATCGCTGCCACCAAACTGCGTAATGCCCATCCGGAGTTTACCATTGAGATCTGCAAAAAATTGCTTTCCTGCTGCGCCTGATTTACTCCATACATCCACCAGAAAATTTTTAATACTATCGGAACCGGCCCAGGCGATGGGTTTGTAATAGGGGCCATGAGTATCAGGTCGTGTACTCCACCACCAGGTACCATCATAAGGCGTTTCTTCATTGTAAAGACGGCCCAGCGTTGAAAGTATTTTGGACTTTAGCTCTTTATGGTCTGTTTGTCCGCCCGCGTTCGAAAGTATTTTGGTTTTTAGCTCTTTGTCTTTATCCTCTGTTTGTTGATACGCTGCTATTAATCCGTCCACCGCCTTTTTATCATGCATGTAGCGTAGCGCCCATAATGCCAGCTCGGAGTGTTCTGTGCCAATTGCTTTCACACAGGCATCTACTGCATGTAGTGCTACCAATGCCTTTACGGCAAGGTGCGCGGGAATGATAGCTGAATTGGGTGTGGCATGTGGCCCTTCTGTTCCTTTAGCAGGTGCAACAAAAGATGCCGGAACAGGAATCTGTAGCAATGCTTCTGCTGCTCCTGGCCGTCCCAGGCGACCTAAGCCAATAATGCCTGCGAATTCAACACTCTTAGATGTGTCTTTCAAAGCGCTTAAAAAGGGTTCAATAGGTACCTCTTTCAGAAAAGGTTTCCTGTCTGATAGCGCCCTCAGTGCAAAAGCCTTCATGTTTTCTTCTGTTGCAAGCTCTGCCAGGTTTTTAATAGCTCCTTCTTTAGCCAACTGTGCATAAGCATACATACCCGCTACGCGGGAATATGAGGGCTGGTTTTTATCACTGGCCAATTTCCATGCTGCATCTGTAGCATCTTTACCTCTCGTGATCAACTCTTGCTGTGCATAAAGCCTTGAAACACTGCTTTCAGACTGCATCCATTTTATAAGTTCGCTTACAGAAGCTTCGCTAATATCCGGGTAAGGCTTATAGGTCCAGTTTTTTGGAACCACACGCACCGTGAACCCTTTGGTGGAGTCGCCGGAGTAGCCCGCTCCATCCCAGGCGGAAAGGTACATTCTGCCTGAAGCGTCTATATCCACGTCAGTAATCTGCGGCAGATGAATGAAGTCTTCCTGTTCCTGTGTGTAGCTGCCATTGTCAGGAATAAGACGGTGAATGTATAACTCGCTCCTGCCCCAGTCAGCCATCATGGGTACATGATTGTATTTCGCAGGCCAGGAAGGATCGTCTATAAACAGTGCTCCTGTACCCGAACCTCCACCAAGATCCACCAGGGCAGGAATGATCTCTTCTGTAAAATGTTTGAACAGTATAGGATAGCCATATTCACCAGACTGAAGCTGGTGGCTGAAACGGATATTCCATCCACCCCCGTCATTGGTATTGTCTCTCGTAAAAATATTCATGTACGGATCAATCGCTACATCATAAATATTGCGGAGGCCGTGTGTATATACTTCCATTTCAGTGCCATCGGGCCTAACCCGCACAATGCCACCACCTAACATCGTAACTTTTTTGCCATCAGTACCTACCGCGTCATGAAAACCAAAGTCACCCACAGCAATATATATCCAGCCATCTATCCCGAGTCGAATGCCGTTGGTAGCATGATCCGTCCCACGACTTGCGAGATAGGTAGGATTACTCATATGCCCAACCAATGTTTTAGGTGGCCCGTCAGCAATCCCATCATTGTCTTTGTCTTCGTAAACTTCCAGCGCCATGCCGGTTGCGGTAGTATCTTTAAACACTGTATGCAGCACATAAAGTTTGTCGCCTACTGATATAATACCGCGTGGGTCGTCCACCATTGCATATTCCGTATGCCGGTCAACAATTCCATCGTTATTACAATCCACCAGTTTTACTATTCTTCCCTGTCCTGGTTTTTTGCCCAGTGAACCAATCATGTCCACACCTACATAGACTTCCCCGGACGCCGCAACGGCCAGGCAAGCCGGGCTGGGCGTAAGATCAGGGCCTGAAAAGCCTTTAATGTTGAGGTCATCCGGCCAGTTTAGTTTCGTCGACATGGAATCAATAGATGCCAATGATGGGTCTCTTTGCTGGGGATCACACGGAGGCTGTTTGCTTTTGCAACCTGTGACAAACAGGATTGCGCAAATAATAATCGCAATATTTTTTTTCATGATTGTTATGTGAGTTAGCAATGTAAGAATATCTGAGCCTTTCAAAAAATTATTTTGAAGATTCATTTTTGGCAGACTAACGGGTACATAGTTTATAGAATGTAAATCAGCTTTGATTTGAATACTTTAATATCTATTGTATAAATGGCTTCCTAAATTTGGATATCCGGATTTTCATAATTTCGTAAAATGAAAGCACTCATCATTGATGACAATATTATTGCACGCACTACGCTAAAACACCTGGCTTCAAAAATTCAGGATTTAGAGGTTGCGGGAGAATGTGCCAACGCTATGGAGGCATACAATGAGCTTAATAAACAAACAATAGATCTGCTGCTTTTGGATATAGAAATGCCGGAGATTTCCGGGGTGGAACTCACTAAAAACCTTGTTAACAAAAGGCCTTTAATAATTTTCATCACTTCAAAAAAAGATTATGCTGTTGAGGCTTTTGAACTCAACGTCGTGGATTACCTCGTTAAACCCATTACTCCGGCCAGGTTCATCCAGGCTATTGATAAAGCCAGGGAACTTTTTGAGAGCAGCCACGAAGAAGTAAAAATAAATAACGAAGAATTTATTTTCATCAGGGATTCCAACATTATTCGCAGACTAAAAGTTGATGATATTTTAATCGTAGAAGCTATGGGTGACTTTGTAAAACTTCATACCATTTCCAGGTTTTTTGCTATTCACAGCACTTTAAAATCCGTCGAAGAGCGTTTGCCTACGGAAAAATTTATCAGGGTACATCGATCTTATATCATCGCAATAAATAAAATTGATACCATCCAGGACGGGGTCTTGATTTTAAATGGCAAGCCTGTACCCGTAGCCGATACTTACAGAGCATTATTAAATAAAAAAATGAACATAATATAATTCTGTAATCAACTATCTTGAGTCCAACAGGCACACCCTGGTTTCGTGCTATGCTGATTGCGCTTTTTAATTCAGCGACATTAAATGCCCGTTCAACGATTATTCTTCTTTAATCACTATTGACAGAGGTAGCTTTAGTTTGTAAATAAGAGCTCCTAAGTGTTTTTCATAGCAGGCGCCTTAATACTCTTGCAGGTACAGTGTTTGGCAAACCCTTGTCGCTAAAGACTAAAAAATGAAATTACTTTATACAATATTATTTTTTTTAAGTACTTTTTTACTGATATTCTTTATGTTTGATTTAATGCAAATGACTGATAAAAGAATTCATGCATTTGCCCTGGTTCTTTTAATTTTAGGTATTGCTTTAAGTATCGCTTTGCTGGTATTTTTTCTTTTCAAATTTTTACAATTACCGCCGTCAGATAAGCATAACTAAAACTTTTTAGATTACTATTATATTGTTGACAATGGCAGGTAAAAAACTTCCGCTCATCATCCTTGCAGCTTTTATTCTGGGTACTGTTATACTTATCTACGTGCATAATATTTTGTCCAGGAATAATGATGCGCTTATCAAAGGAAACGAAATATTATTGAGTGAGGTGAAGGTAAATTCTCAGCTCAGGGATTTGGAAAAGGACATCATATCAATAGAAAGTAACGTAAGAGGAACTGTTGTAACCAACGACACCATTAATTTCAGGGTGCTTGAAAAAGATATTAATGAAATAGAATCAAATCTTAATCAATTGCAGAAAATTTCGGACGATGATCGTTCTGCTTTTTATATTGACGAACTCGATACACTGGTTCAGCATAAAGTTCGGTACAGCCAACAAATTTTAGATACGTTTTTCTTAAGGGGCGAATACGCCGCGGCATATATGTTTAACAGCCGCTATGGAGAAAGATTAACTGATTCTATAATTAACTCGATCCAAAAAATTGACAGCACAAGGAAAAGACATTTTGATGATGCCAATTTATCTATCAGAAAAAGCAGTGGAAAAGCACAACGCTTTATCACTATACTCATAGCATCTATATTGGCCGGAGGCGCCGTATTATTCTGGTTTATCATCAATACGATAAGAAGACAAGAACAGTTAATTAGTCAATTAAATATTTCAGAAAAAAAGGAAAGAGATTCAGCACATGTAAAGGAAAAGTTCCTGGCAAATATGAGTCATGAAATCCGTACTCCTATGAATGCTATACTTGGTTTTACTCATCTTTTAGAAAGAAAAGAACTGGATGAAGAATCGAAAGAATACGTTGAAACCATACAGAAGTCAGGCGAGGGTTTATTAACCATCATCAATGATATTTTAGACCTGTCGAAGATAGAAGCCGGAATGATGCGTATTGAAGCTGCCCCTTTTAATATCCGTGGATTGCTACACTCAGTTGAAACTATGTTTACTGACAAAGCAAAAGAGAAAGGTATAGAACTATTCTCAAGGATAGACGATACAATGGCGGATACGCTTACCGGCGATGCCACCAGGCTTACGCAGATATTGGTAAACATTATTGGCAACGCAATAAAATTTACCAGTGAAGGAAATATTGTTATTCAAATTACCAACGAAGGAATAAAGGATACCGTAGTTAATACAGGAATTACTATAACAGATACAGGCATAGGGATTGAACCGGAAAAATTAGAAAAGATATTCGACCGTTTTCAACAGGTAGATGATGATGTAACCAGGAAATATGGAGGAACAGGGCTCGGACTGTCAATAGTAAGTGATCTTATCCGGCTTCAAAATGGTAGAATTAAAGTTGAAAGTAAAACAGGAAAGGGAACATGTTTTCATATTATGATACCCTACAAAATTGCAACGGATGAAATAGCCAGCAATACTTTAGATGATTGCAACTTACCTGATTTTAAAGATGTAAAAATCCTGGTGGCAGAGGATAATGAAATCAACCAAGGCCTTATTAAACATTTATTTAAAAGCTGGAACCTCTCGTATGATATGGTAAACAACGGAAAGGAGGCCATCGAAATATTGCAAACAAAAAGCTACCATCTTGTATTGATGGATATACAGATGCCCGAAATGGACGGCTATACCGCAACACGGGAAATAAGGCAACGATTAAAAATAGATGTTCCCATTATTGCCATGACCGCTCATGCGCTTACCGGTGAAAGGGAAAAATGCCTTGGTTACGGCATGAACGAATATATTTCAAAACCAATCAGGGAAAAGCAGTTGCATAATTTGATTAGACAATTTGTACACTACAAAGAGCAGGCTCAAGTGCAAAAAGAACATGTGGAGGAATCAACTACTACAACCTTCCAATATATTAACCTTGACTACATGAGAGAAATTAGTGCGGGCGATAAAGAGTATGAAAAAACGGTTACCGGACAATTTATTGAAGCAATTCCCCAGGAATTAGGAGTGCTTGAAATGTCATGGCAAAATAAAGATACCAATGCGTTACGGCGGACAGCACACAATATGAAGACTACTATATCTGTGATGGGACTAAATGAAATATTGAAACCTCACTTAGATGTGATAGAATACGAAACACTTACTGATAAAGATTTTAAACAAAATCTGTCATTCATCAATTCAATTTGTAAGGTTGCATTAACGGAGGCTCAAAGTTTTTATTCAACGTTTTAACTGCCGTTTACGATTAGCGTTCAATTACAACATCTTCACCATGAAAACATTTCAAACTTTTGCTTCGATTAATTGATAGGAAGGACTTTTTTCCCTTGCATACTTTAAACCATGCCTCCACCATTCTTTCATCTTTAGCGGGTCAAATATCAACGAATTGGTGGTTAGGATTTGTTGGGGTTGATAAATATTAAGATGAACATTTTTTTGTATTCCTTCCATTTGTCCAATTAACAAGTCGTCCATTTGAATCTGGTTCAACATAAAATCGAAAGCTCTTTCGGTAAGCTCCAGTGCGTTGCGTACAGGAGGATTATTAATCTCACGTCTTTCGGCTTTGAGAATGATCACATCAATATCAGTCGCACCCATTTTAATAGCATGGGAAACAGGCACAATGTTTCCAAGGCCGCCATCCGCATATTCAGCATTATTTTTTTGCAAAAGACTCATAAATGGAACTACATTAGATGACGCCCACATCCAATCGCAAAAATCATCATAACTACAGTTTTTTGCCAATTTATACTCTACCTGCATTCTGGTCAGGTTGGCAACCGTAATCACCACATCAGGCCCGCCACTCTTTATTTTCAAAAAATCTTCTTTGGTTAAAAATTTCCTTATCAGGTTTCTGAGGTTCAGACTTTCACCAAATGTTTTCTTTCTCTGTAGAAACATTTTCACAATACCCAGGTGATTAATTTTTGTTTTGAACACGTCCTTTTTTTTGTTAATAACGAAAGGGTTTACATTAAAAATGTCTGCCTGTGTTACGGAAGTAAAAATGTCGTGTAGTTTTTCAATATCTCCTAAAGAAAGCAGAGGGGTCAGCAACGATCCTGCCGAGGTACCAATAAACAGATCATATTGTTTTTTACAATCCTCTATTAAAAATTGAGCAATGCCTCCGGCAAAAGCTCCTTTACTTCCACCGCCAGATATAACTAATGCTTTCATGTCTTTTTAATAATTTAAAAATAAGCAAATCTGTACCAGGTTACAAAGTGTTTATTACCAATAGTCCTGGTATTCGGTTGTTCTATAAGCCTTTGTTACCGACTGCTTTTGCCTTTTCAGCGATTGGCAGCCTATCTCCCCTCTTTGGCATATTAAATTTGTATCTGATTCAAATATCTAACATTTAAAAACATTTAAAATTAAAAAAAATGAAAAAGTTATTTCTACTGATTGCAATATCTTTTATGGTAGTTGCAGCAGTTAATGCACAAACCACAGCGGCTTCTCTAAGACGAGAAATTAAGCTCGATAAAAAAGAGGGGAACAGGAAGGGAAAAAGAGAAGAAAGAAAAAGCCTACGGAAACTGGAAGGCAGTGAAGTTAGCTACCAATCTAAACAGGCGTTCGCCACCGATTTTGGTAACATAAAACCTATATCCTCACAACGTCTCGACAATTTCGATGAATTTACATTTACTACCAAAAAAGGTATAACCAAGTCAGCTTATTATGATCCCGATTCAAAACTGGTGGGTACAGTTGAAGATAAAACTTTCGCAGACTTACCTTCAAAAGCGCAGCAAGTAATCCGTGATCAATACAAAGATTATACTCACGGAGATGTAATTTTATTTGACAGTAATGAACCGAACATAACCGATATGATCTTATATGGGCTTCAGTTTGAAAGCCAGGACAGCTATTTTATAGAACTGAAAAAACACGGTGAAAAAATTGTATTACAGGTTAGGATGGATGGTGAAGTAGGTTTCTTTACACAACTTACCTAATTGCGAATGCACTGAGTATAGGCTTCGAAGTAGAGATACTCCGAAGCCTTCCTATGTAGTAATCGAATATCTTTATCTATGTTATCAACAAATAATAATGGTTTATAATAAAAATCTTAAAAGATTCCTGGAAATCCTGGCACACCCAAGAGTCATCGTTTTTTTGCTCGTAGGAATTGGTATTATTTTTCTTACTTTCCTTACCACTGATAATGCTCTTGAAATCGCCATTTCCGGTATGGCGTCAGTTTTTATCGGCATATCAGTTAATAATTTTTCTATTATAGATACACACCAAACAGACGAAAATAAGATAAAGCCTAAGATTGAGCGTGCACTGAAAATGATGGAAATTACTATTCATAAATTACAAAGAATTCAGGAAGAAACTTACGGCAATGATTATATGAAAAAAGAACTAACCGAATTAGATGAGTATATGAACCTCGCTATTGAAATAATGAAAGAAGCCGGGCTAACGAGTTAATAACTTTCAAAGAAAAAATATTCTTTCTTTAATAAGCTTTTGTTCTCTAAATTTAATTAAACGTTTATTAAATAGAAGAATATGGAAAATTTTATTAGTGATATATCAGGACATAAATTCCCTGTTTCTGAAAGAATGGCAGGTAAATTATTGCGTGCCGGACTCCTGAACGAAATACGAAAAGAACACCCATCTTTTAACGACGATGCTTATTGTTCCATATCAGAATTAAATCATTACAGGCAGTTGTACGTTAGGAATTTATTATCAAAAGAGATAGGAACAATAACGGAACTTGAGCAAACCGTTTTGGATAATATCAATCACAATCACCTGATTTCAGATGAAGCCAGCGAGATAAAAAATCCAGTCACCATGGGACAGCGCTGGGCTGATCGCATTGCCATTTTCGGAGGGAGCTGGAAGTTTTTAGGCATTTTTGGCCTGTTCCTTTTGGTGTGGATGCTTTTAAATATCTTTTTGCTTCGCGATAAGGGCTTTGATCCTTATCCCTTTATTTTGCTCAATTTAATACTTTCGTGTATAGCTGCTGTACAAGCGCCGGTAATTATGATGAGCCAGAACCGCCTTGAAGAAAAAGATCGGGAGAGAGCTAAAAATGACTACATGGTAAATTTAAAAAGTGAACTGGAAGTACGTATGCTTCATGAAAAAATAGACCAGTTGCTTATAGCGCAGGAAGAAAACCTGATAGAAATGCAACGGGCTCAGATAAATCAAATGCATGAATTGATAAAACAAATAAAAGATAAAAAATAGCTGTTGCACCCTATCCATCAGGCCCGTACAATTTTTATAGTCCTGGCGTTTTAATATCAACTCCTCACATTTTCTACCCCATGTGTGCTATTGATCATTACCTCAGAAAGTTTGACAGGCTGCCCGCTCTCTACCGATCTTTTTGCTGCGTAGGCAATCTGTGTAGCCTTTAAGCCATCTACCCCCCCCGCAGGCATCTCATTATCATTAACCAGGGCATCAATAAATAATTCCATTTCTTTGAGATAAGATTTGGCATAACGGTCCATAAAAAAGTCGAGTGGCAAGGCATGATGTATTCCTTCTTGGTTGTATAATACGTTACGATTGTGAAGATTATTTTCCAACTGTATCATTCCACCACTGCCGAAAATCTCAAGTCGTTGATCATATCCATAAGAAGCTTTGCGGCTATTGTCAATAACCGCGTAAGTACCATCCTCAAAGATCAACGTGGTCAGTGCCGTATCAATATCTCCTGCCGCGCCGATTTCTTTGTCTATAATATTCAATCCTTTGGAAAAAACTTCTACTACTTCTTTACCCATGATATACCTCGCCATATCAAAATCATGTATGGCCATATCCATAAATAAACCTCCGGAATTTTTTATGTAATCCATCGGTGGCGGGCCGGGATCGCGGCTTGTAATTTTTACGATCTGAATATCTCCTATTTTTCCATCACGAACTGACTGGTAAGCCTGCCTGAAATCAGGATCGAACCTGCGGTTAAAGCCAAGCATCAATTTCACGCCAGTTTCCATGGCCATATCTGATAAAGCCTTTGTTCTTTGCAAAGAAAGATCCATTGGCTTTTCACAAAAAACGTGTTTGCCGCTTTTAATACCTTTTTCAATCAAATCAGCATGTGAACTGGTAGGAGTGCAAACTAAAATAGCATCTATCTGTGGCAATGCAATCACTTCATCAGGATTCACAGAAAAAATTACATCATTATATATTTCTTTAAGTGATTTATCATAAATAGGATCTGCAACTGCTAAGATGGCTGCACCCGGCAACTGGTGTTGAATGTTTTTAAAATGGATCTGACCAATTCGTCCCATTCCTATCAACGCAATTTTTACCTGCTTCATCTTATGTGATTTGAATTTAAATTTAAAAAAAATGATTTATTATAAGCCCTTAACCTGCAAATACTTTCTATTGTTTTCAGCACACTCTTTAGGGTTTCCCATTCCGGGTAATACATCCTGTTCTACTACGATCCATCCATCATAATTTTTATTTTTCAGGAATTGTATGACGGCTTCAAAATCAACCTCTCCTTTTCCGAGTTCGCAAAAAACACCATTCCGCACAGATTGGAAATAGTCCCAATGATGCTTTGCAGAAGATGCTGCTACCTCAGCCGAAAAATCTTTAAAATGTACATGCCATACCCTGTTCCAATGTTTTTCCAACATACCAATAACATCTTTGCCTCCGCCAAATTTGTAATGACCAGTATCGAAACAAAGTCCAACTAAGTTGGGATCTGTTATTTGTAAAAAGGCATTGATTTCATCAGGGGTTTCTATGTATCCGCCACAATGATGATGGAACACCGTTCTCATACCATATTTATCTTTTACAGCCCCGGCCACTTTTTCTGCACCTTCACCAAAAATTTTCATTTGTGCATCGGAAAGTCCGCCCTGGCCATTTATTCGTCCTGCATTTTTTGTTCTGTATTCTACAGTTCCATTGTCATCAGCCAAAACAATAAATGCATCTTTATATCCTGCATCATACATCAAACCTGCGACTTTTAATGCTTTCTCTACGCCTTCTTCATGAGCAGATTCTATCGACAATGCAACCGGTACAAAAGCTCCCGGCAAAGCAAGATTTCTTTTCGCTATTTCATCATGTAATTCTGTAGGATCCGTAGGCATGAAGCCCCAATCTCCCAATTCGGTTCCTATATACCCGGTCTCAGCTATCTCTTCTAATACCTGTTCATAGCCTGCAGATTTTCCTTCAAGGTCAAATTCCAGTGCTCCCCATGAGCAGGGTGCATTCGCGATTTTTATTTGATTACTCATAAATATTCTAAAATTAAATCAACTAAGAATTGGTGTCAATTAGTGTAATCCGATAGCAATCGGATCGTGGCTTTCTTTTTCAAATTGAATTTAAGCGTCAAATTCTATTAAAATTTTCTTGACCATTCTTTTGGCCAGCGTTCAATAACCACTTTGGTTTGAGTAAAAAATTCGATAGCATGTTTTCCCTGTCCATGCAGGTCGCCGAAGAAACTGTCCTTCCAACCGCTGAAAGGGAATTGTGCCATCGGAGCCGCCACGCCGATATTGATACCGATGTTGCCCGCCATAGCCTGGTTTCTGAATTTGCGTGCGCTGGCACCACTGCTGGTAAACAGGCATGCCATATTTCCATACCGGCCACTATTTATAAAAGCAATCGCATCTTCAACGGTCTTCATGTGTAGCAGGCTCATCAC
>JBDTJI010000208.1:0-5667 GCA_039935935.1 Ginsengibacter sp.
TGCTCTCTTGTACGATCATCAATAATGCCTGGAATATCTGAATTCTGATTTTGAGGTGTCCACCGGTTCAGGAGCCTGGTGCCGGTGCCATCAGTCTGGTCTAATTTAATCCTTGCAACATTAAAAATATCATTGCCCTGTTGTCCCTGAATAAGAAAGGAAAGGTCAAAATTTTTGAAAGTAATTTGGTTATTCCAACCGAAAATAAATTTTGGCAAAGAATGTCCTATTACCATTGTATCAAGCGAATTAATCCTTCCGTCATCATTCTTATCCGTATAATGGGGGTCGCCAGGCAATTGTCCGTACCTTGCTGCCTCCTTAGCCTCACTTACTTTCCATACGCCCTCGTAACCATAGCCGATCATTTGGCCAAATGTTTTTCCCCTTGTTAAATACATAAATGCCCGATTGGTTCCTTGTCCCGATCCACCAGATCTATAGCCAATCATTTTTGTTTTGGTTGGAAAGCCGCCTAAATCCAGAACAGTAGTTCTATTAGCTGAAATATTGAAACTACTATTCCATCTGAAATTTCTTTGGGCTATAGGGCTCCCTGAAATTGCAACTTCAATACCTTCGTTTCCCATTGATCCAACATTATCGATAACGCTTGTGAAACCGGAATAAGCGGGGAGTTCGCGAGGCATTAACAAGTTTTTAGTAGTCTTGTCATAATAATCGGCAGTAACCATCAGCCTTCCATTTAAAAATCCCATATCTATACCGAAGTTTGTTTGAGTAGTACTTTCCCATTTAAGGTTCGGATTGGCTGAAGCTGAAATATAAAGCCCTAAATCAGTTGCATCCGACCCATTGTAAGGATAGTTACTACCAGAACTGATTCGTGATAAGGTTTGGTAAGGTTGGATAGCCTGGTTTCCTGTAATACCCCAACTGGCGCGGAGTTTCAGGTCTGAGAAAAAATTGAGGCCTTTAATAAAATTTTCTTCCGATGCCCTCCAGGCCAATGCCGCAGATGGAAACTGGCCCCATTTATTATTCTTTCCAAAAACAGATGACCCATCAGCCCGATAACTTGCAGTAAATAGATATTTACTTGCATAAATATAATTTACCCGGCCTAAATAAGAGTTAATCACTCTCTTGTTTTGTGAAGATGTTGCTGTTATTAAATTTGCACCCCCCAGGTCATAAATCCCGGTTTGCTGATTCAAAAAGTCTCCACCATCTGTTACCGAAGAATTGCCTATCGAATATTTTTGTTCAGCAACAGCAGTAACAGTCAGATGATGCTTCTTGTTAAAAGTCTTATCATAGGTTAAGATATTTGAATTCTGATAGTATTCACTCAAGTCTGTATAAATTTCTCCTGAGCCATTCGCCGGCAATCCGATAAAAGTTTTTGTATTGAAAAAACTAATGTCTCTGGAATTTGCTAAAATTGCTCCTCCAGTTATTCTTAATGTCAATCCCTCTATAAGTTTAAATTCCAGGTGGGCATTAATATTGTTTTTAATGGCATTGTTTTTAATTAATGGTTCTACCAAACTTGCCAATGGATTCCATAAAGTAGGATTACCATAATTCAAGGCCGATTTGCTATAACCGCCGGAAGAATCAAAAACTGGTATTGTAGGAGAAAATTGAAGCGCAGCGCCAACAGCGTTGGCCGGCCAATCAGTTACACTACCAAATTGAACAGAATTTATTTTTTCCATGGTACCCGCCCAGTTTACATTAAAGTTCAACCATTTTGTAATATCCGTGTTTAATGTTGCCCGTAAAGAGAAGCGTTTATATCCTGAGTTTAGCATTATCCCATTCTGGTCTAAATAACCTGCGGAAGCAAGATAACTTGTTTTCTCAGTGGCGCCGCTTATGGAAAGTTGATGATTCTGGGTTATCCCGGTACGATAAATGGCATCCTGCCAATCTGTTCCTCCATTTTTTTCAAAAGAACTTATTTGAGCGTCTGAGAAAATAGGCAGGGGATTAACTCCGTTCCCATTATGGGAAAGTCTGACTGCATTTATATTTTTTGCATAATCGGCAGCATTCAGCAGGGGTAATTTTTTTGCTATTTTTGCCATGCTGTTTTCATAATTATAATTGATTACGGGTTTGCCGAGTTTGCCGGTTTTTGTGGTAACCAGCACCACCCCATTCGCGCCTTGTGAACCATATATGGCAGTGGCGGATGCATCTTTCAAAATCTCTACAGACGCAATGTCGTTGGGGTTTAAAGAATTTAGATCGCCGCCCTGTAAACCATCAATCACGATAAGCGCATTGTTACCTCCATTAATAGAGTTGATACCCCGGATACGGATCGTTGTATTTCCACCCGGAGCGCCATCGGTATTCAATACCATCACACCAGCAGCCCGGCCCTGTAATGCCTGATCGGCCCTTCCTGTTGGGAGAAGAGCCATGTCCTCTCCTTTAATGCTGCTTATCGAACCAGTCAGATCGCTTTTCCTCTGTGTTCCATAACCAACCACCACTACATCTGTCAGCCCAACAGTATTAGACCGCATCGAAATATTAATAACTGTCTTTCCATTCACTGATATCTCCACATTAGCATAGCCCACAGAAGAAACTACAAGTATAGCTTTATCAGGAACATTAATAGAATAATTACCATCAGGCCCTGTTGTTGTTCCAACGTTACTCCCTTTTACCAAAATGCTTGCGCCAGCTAATGCCTGGCCGTTAGACTCATCGGTTACTTTCCCCCTGACATTAATGTCCTGAATGATGTCCTCTTCCTGTTTTATAACCACTAAATTATTATCCATAATACTAAACGTAAGTCCTGAATTACTAAGCAACTTTTGCAACAATTCAGGTACCGGAATATCTTTTGCCCGGAGAGTCACCTTTCTTTTATCAGTCAGGATAAGGTTGCTGTAAACAAAATGGAAGCTTGATTTTTTTTCCACTTCTTTCAGCGCCTTATTCAGACGAATATTTTCAAAGTTGACACTTACCTTCTCCTGCGAATAGCCTTTAGCAGAAACCTGTAGCACGGTAGCTAAAATAAATAATGTGGTGAGCCTCATAATTAAAAAAGTTTTAGGAGCGTATTTATTAAAATACGGACTAATAAACAACACAGCTTTTTTCATACATTTGATTGGTTTTATTGTTATGAATGCAACAGGCTCTTTTTGAAACCTGTATGTTTTAGTAACTGGAGAAACGGCTGGTACCCGTTTCTCTTTTTCTATTTTGAAATATTTATCTCATTGTTTTTTATAGTATAATTAAAATGATAAGCGAATTGCAAAGCCCGCAACACCTGTTGAATATTTTCTTTTTCGAAAGTAGCTGTGAACGGGTATTTGCCCGCTTCATCGTCCTGCAAAGTGATCTTCACATCAAACCAACGCTCTAGTTTTTCTTTCATTTCGTAAAAATCTTCATTGACAATTTCCAGCCGGTTTTGCGTCCATGCTGTTTCTATGACAACACTGTCTTTCTGATTATAAGATAGCGGAAGTAAGGTTACACTCGGATTTACTGTTGATCCCGATGGTTCCTTTTCTTTGCGTTTCACTTCAAGTTTACCTCCGTCATTAATAACCGCTTTTTGATTGGGCAATAAAAATATTTTTTGTGCACTATTAACCACCTGAATTTCTACTTTTCCCTTAATCAATGATGTCTCGCTTTGCTCGTCGTCCGGATAGGCTTTTACATTAAACACAGTGCCTAAATCTTTAACCACATATTTATCTGTATATACAATAAAAGGAAGTGATTCATCATGGACTACATCAAATAATGCCTCACCTTTTAAATAAACTTCCCGGCCTTTTTCGCCATATTTTTCATCAACACGAAGTTGTGAACCTACGTTTAACCATATTTTTGTACTATCAGAAAGAGTAATTACTTTTTTTTCGCCGTTTGCAGTTGCATAAGAAAATATGCCAATCGACACCGTATCATCAGCTATTTGTTTTAAAAATTTATTAGTGGTTTCAAATGACAAATTCATTAAAGCTTTTGCGATCAGCATAATCATAAGAACGGCAGCGACCGCCGCAGCATAACGAAAAATTTTTTTGAAAGAATTTATTTTCAAAAGTGATTTGCCTTTCTCCCCTGAATAATGTTTGTTTGTCCCGCTATTCGTATGTTCCTGTTTCAGCATCACGTGAAGTCCTAAAACCATCTGCCTGGCCTCTTCTATTTTTATTCTTTGAAAAGGAAAATCATTTATATACTGCTTCCAATACAAAATATCTATCTCATTTTTTTGAAGGCAGTAGCTAATAAAAGAGTCATCAACAACAAGTTCTTCAACAGAAAGACAGTTAGGCATGAGATGACTTTTATATATAGACGGTAGAGAAGAGGATTTTTACCAACTATTTTTAAAAGAAATTTTTTTAACTGATTTCAGCATTCAGCAAACAATTGTTATTACCAATGTTAAACAGGAAAGCAAAGCAGCTATATGAACACCCGGCGAGGTATGGTTCATTTCTTCTCGTAATAATTTGATCCCCTCAAAAAGATTATTGTAAACAGACCTTTTAGTAAGCCCGGTTCGAGCCACAATTTGCTCTGTGGTAAGTCCCTGGTAATATTTAAGATCGATTACCTTGCGGCAACGGGCAGGTAATTTTTTATAGGCTTTTTGAATGGACAGGATCAATGCGGTGTTTGATTCAATTTTTTCAATAGTGTCCTGAATAGATACACCGGCATAATGTTCATCATCAGCCTTTATAACTAGTAACTGGTCTTTTCCATGTTTTCTATAGTGATCAATTAATTTTCTTCTGAAAGCGGTGGCTAAATAAGCTTGTGGATTTTGAATAGAAGAAGGGTCAACTTTTTTCTCTAATAAGTCCAGGAAGAACTGGTTGATTATATCCTTTATATCGTCCTGCTGGTAGCCGAACTTTAATCCCATGTTCATAAATATATATTGAAAGCTCTCATACCAGATATGAAATTGCCGGGAGATATTGACATTCAAAGCAGCGTCCATACATTTGGCTTTTAAAAAGAAATTATCTCCAAATTTAGCATAATAATTTCTGTTTAGCAAGGAGAGCCTATCGTTAACAATTGCCCTGTAATAAATTGCAGATCAAATATAAAGATATATCGCGTGGCTGAACGGGCACCGGACAAGTAGAGCAATTGGCGGCCCGCCTTTAAAAATTAATGTCGCTTGCAATCAGCAACTCAATATATTTGTAGTATCTAAGTCAGCAAGACAGCTTTTTATAACGATTACATTACATAATCTATGCTTGCATGCTGATCATTTACAATTGCGATAATCCATTGAGTAACTATAAAAGGAAATACTTTCTAACTATAATCTTTAAATATTCTTTATTATGAAAAGACGTTTGCACTCTTTAGTCATTTTGTTGCTGCTAATTTCGGGTAGTGCTTTTTCACAATCGGGGATGGATCCATTATCTTTTAGAAATTCTTTTAATTATGGAAAGAAGGTAGCAGTGTTTGGTGGCTCTGTTTCCGTGGTCCCCGCAAGTGACAGCGCCAAAATTCTTTGGACGAGATACCTGGGAATGACCGTTACCAATTTTGGTGTTTCCGGTGCCGGTTTTTCTTCATTGCAGGGAAAATCACTTCAGCAACAAGTAGATGAAGCCGGCGTCTTTGACATCTATGTTCTCTGGGCTTCCACCAACGATTATGCCCATCATAGAG
>JBDTJI010000209.1:0-14449 GCA_039935935.1 Ginsengibacter sp.
TATACGAAGGTTGATTATGATATTCCGGTAAATGCTGCTGAAATTGGTATTTCGAAGGGATTTAAACAATTTCTTATTGTGTCGGCAATAGGAGCTAATGAAAATTCATCCAATTTTTATTTAAGTCTAAAAGGCAAAACAGAAAACAAGCTTAAACAATTTCCATTTATAAGTATAGGTATTTTTCAACCTTCCATCCTGAATGGCAATCGCAAAGAAAGTCGTATAGGAGAACGATTTGCACAGATAATTATGGATTTGATTTCATTCCTACTTTTAGGCCCTCTAAGAAAATTCAGGTCAATTGGTGCAAACAGTGTGGCTAAAGCAATGGTGCAGGCAAGTAAAAAGCAATCTCCCGGCATCCATTATTACCAGTATCCTGAAATGATGTCACTGGTGCGAAGTTAGAAGGGGTCCACATCAGCAATAACTACTACGCTTTTGAATCTTTTTTCTGACCTTAAAAGATCTATATGATTGCTGATTACCCTTTTTTGAATTTGCAGATAAGCCGCATCCTGCGGAAGTTTTATTAATATTTCCATGAGATACATATTTCTGACACGGTTCACTAATGGGGCTGCCGGCCCCACTGTATTTTTGAAATCCTTTGACAGGGAAGTTCCTAAAATATCTGCCGCGTTCATTACTGTTTCCTGGTGCACGTGTTTCAATACGATCCTGATGAGCCTGCTAAACGGCGGATAAAAAAATTGCTTTCGCATCGCCATTTCAAATTCATAAAATCTTAAGAAATCATGTTGTTGTACAAATAGCAAAACAGGGTGATCTGTTTTAGATGCCTGTATAAGCACCAGACCTCTTTCTGATTTTCTGCCGGCGCGTCCACTCACCTGTTCCATCAATTGAAATGCTCTTTCGTTGACCCTGAAATCAGCAAAGCTCAACAGTCCATCTGAATCTAAGATGCCTACCAGGCTTACGTTTTCAAAATCCAGTCCCTTTACTACCATTTGAGTTCCTGCAAGAATATCAATGCGATGCTGTTCAAATAATTTGATCAAAGTATCGTGCGCATTCTTTCCCTTCACAGCATCCACATCCATCCTGGCAATACGGTTATTGGGAAAATAATCTGTTAGCTCTTCTTCTACTTTTTCGGTCCCGAAATTTTTTTCTATCCAGTTTACACTGCCACAGGCAGGGCACGACACAATCTTAGGATACGTGTTTCCACAATAATGGCAATGCAATTTATTAGAAAACTTATGCAGTGTTAAAGTAACTGAGCAATGTTCACAATGAGGAATAAAACCACAAGTACCGCAGATCAGAAAAGGTGCATAACCACGACGATTTTGAAACAGAATAATTTGTTTATCATCCTGCAGCGTGACTTCCATTGCTTTTTTTAATTGCGGTGAAATAATCACCTTTCTTTTTTTTGACGAAGCAACAGTTTTGGTATCGATAATTTTTATTTCGGGCAACTCTGTTCCTCCATACCTTTCAGTAAGGGTCACCAGTGCATATTTATTTTTCTGCGCATTGTAGTAGCTCTCCAATGAGGGGGTAGCGCTGCCCATCAAAACTTTGGCTTTTAGTAAAGAAGCATAAAAGATAGCTGCATCCCGGGCGTTATAACGCGGTGCCGGATCCTGTTGTTTGAAAGAGGAATCATGCTCTTCATCAATCACGATAAGGCCCAGGTCTTTAAAAGGAAGAAATAGTGCGCTTCTTGCGCCGAGGATAATTTTTAATTCTCCTGTTTTTATTTTATTCCAGATCTCAATGCGTTCGTTATTATTAAATTTAGAATGATAAATGGAAATGTTGCCGCCAAAGTATAATTGAAGCCTGCGAATGATCTGAGCCGTCAATGTTATTTCAGGAAGTAAGTATAATACCTGTTTGCCAAGGCCCACAAACTTCTCTATTTGTTTAATATATAATTGAGTTTTGCCACTGCTGGTAACTCCATGCATCAGGCACACATCTTTTTTTTCAAAGGCTGCTTCAATTTCGTTTAAAGCCTTTTGTTGAGAAATATTCAATTTAAAATTTACCTCCATTTTTCTGGGAAGCGCCTGAATGCGGTCGATGCTCCGTCTTTGAATGGTAAGAATATTTTTATCCGTCAATCCTTTTAGCTGCGCAGCGGTGGCTCCGGATTTTTTTAAAAGCTGAGGCTGGGATACTTCTCCCTTGGTTTTGGAGTAGTGTAAAAATGCCAATAACAATTCCAGTTGCTTAGGCGCCCTTCCAAAGTCATCCATCAACTTGCTTAGCTTTTCATCTGAAGAATATTCGGAATTCAACAAAACAAAATTTTCCTTTTTCTCTTTGTATTTGTCGGTAAGCGATTCAAAAATGAAACATACTCTTTTCTCGATCAATCTTTTTATCAATGGATAAACATGAATAATATCGGCTATCTGCTGCACCTCGGTAATCTTCAGTTCTTTTTTTATAAGCAATGCTTCTGCCAGCAGGTATTCTTCATCATCCAGCGCAGAAAAATCATCACCATATTCTTCATTATAGATTAAAATCGCTTCGCTGTTCAGTTTTAAGTGTGTAGGCAGTGCGGCAGCCATTACCTCACCTTCGCTGCACATGTAATATTCACTCATCCATTTCCATAGCTCCAATTGTTTTGGATAGATAACAGGTTCGTCGTCAATCACGTTTGATATTTCTTTGGTAACATAAGCAGGTTTTTCTTTGTTGATCGATTTTATTATGCCTGCATATTTTTTATTCTTACCGAAGATTACCTCTGCCCTGCATCCAATCTTCACCTTCTTTAATAACAGTCCTGGAACGCTGTAGGTGTAGGTTTTTGGCAGGGCTAATGGCAAAATGATTTCCACCCAATGAGTGATTATTGGTTTTGTTTCATTAAACAGATCTTGCTCTTCAGAATTGATGATTGCCATTCATGCAAATATATTGAGTGTGCAGGGATATATTTATCCGGGGTTAACGGAGGGAATCATGCGTTTGAGATGTATTTCGGCATGTTGGCAATTACTAACACGATCTATTTTTAAAGACCTAATTTTTTGATTACATCTGTAACATTCTTCTTTTCAAAAAGCCTGATCAGTTTTGCAATGATTCTAAGCAGTAAGCCTTTTGGAGTCGCAATACTTGTTCCCAATTGTTGAATTCGTTCATCCCTCGCGCGAACGCAATTGTCATAATCATTATTTTCTTTGGTGCTTAAATTTTCGGTAAACAGCCATGCTCCATCCCTTGCAGTAACTATACTAAAGTCCACCAGCATCTCATCATACTTAAATATCTTTAAGTTAAGCAGTTTCATCAACGGGTTAATCTGGGTGAGGCAATCTTCAATATTATCTACCATGACTGATAAAATGGAATTGATAGTATTAAAATCATGATGAATTCCTTCTAAGACAACTCCCTTCATGATAACGCCGGTGGCGATTCCCAGATCAAGGTTGATGTGTGCATTCATTCCTAATAATAAATGTTGAATAACCAGTGCAGATTTATCAGAAATAGAATCGAATGCAATTTTCCATGAACCCGATGTTGGCTTACCATCCAACCATTGATAAAAAGCGCTGAGATAACGGGTGGCAAACGCCACATCAAGCTTTTCCATCCTTATGCCATCTTCAAAATCTTTATTGGTAATACACTCTTTTACTTTACACGTTACTTTATGATACAACACTGCAAAGTAACCAGCGGGACTATTATTAATTTCGCAATAAGCGATAATTTGCTCAAGCTGAAAAATTACTTCGTCGATGGTATCAGGACTTCTTAAAAGAAGTAAATCATTTTTAGTAACCATGTTTAAAGTATCCATAATCTATTTTAATTGGTTGAAAGCTCAAAGCTAATATGGTATTAGTGATTTTTTAGATTGTTTTTTTTACTTCATACCTTGAAGTAATAATTTGACGTTAGTATTATAATTTAAAGTTAAAAAGGAAGATTTTGGATTAGAAAAAATATTCATGAGTAGTGGAGCGGAAACAAACAGTTGTAGGAACAGAGCTTTACACATAACTCTATTCCTCTTCAATTCCTATCTTTGCAGCCGTTTTAAAAAAATTTAATATGAAGCCAATACACATGGTTGATCTAAAGGGGCAATATCTTAAAATAAAAAAGGAGATAGATGCTGCAGTGGCAGGCGTTTTGGATAATGTCGCTTTTATTGGCGGACCGCAGGTAACAGAATTCTCCAAAAATCTTGCGGAATACCTTGGGGTTGGTCATGTGATTCCTTGTGCAAATGGGACTGATGCATTGCAAATTGCGATGATGGCACTTGGGTTGCAGCCCGGGGATGAAGTTATTACACCATCGTTTACCTATATAGCTACCACAGAAGTCATTGCCTTATTAAAATTAAAACCGGTTTTTGTAGAAATAAATACGAGTACCTTTTGTGTAGACCCTGAGGCGATCAGAAAAGCAATCACGCCTAAGACCAAAGCAATTGTTCCTGTTCATCTATATGGGCAATCTTGCGAGATGGAAGAAATTATGGCGATTGCGAAGGAACATAATTTATTTGTAATTGAGGATAATGCGCAATCCATAGGGAGTGATTATACTTTTACAAATGGAGACGTTAGAAAAACCGGGAGTATCGGAACGATTAGCTGTACTTCCTTTTTTCCCAGCAAAAATTTAGGTTGTTATGGTGATGGAGGTGCAATCTGCACGAATGATGACGAGCTTGCTGTAAAACTAAAAATGATTGCCAACCATGGACAGCGGGCAAAATATTATCATGATATAGTAGGGTGCAACTCAAGACTTGATGCATTGCAGGCCGCAATATTAAATATCAAATTGCCGTTATTGGACCAGTACATTGACGCAAGGAGAGAAGCAGCGGATTTTTATGATAAAGCTTTTGCTGATTGTAAGCATATCACTACACCTTTTCGCGCGGATTATTCCAAGCATGTCTTTCATCAATATACTGTGGTTCTTGAAAATATAGAAAATCCTGAAAAGTTCCGTGATGGATTGGTAGCATTTTTAGCGGAGAAAAACGTTCCGTCGATGATATATTACCCGGTACCTGCCCATCGGCAAAAGATGTTTGCATCATTTGGGGGAAGTGATTTCGAACTGAAAAAAACAGATTGGCTTACTCATAGAGTGGTTTCGTTACCGATACATACGGAACTTGATAATGAACAATTGGATTATATTACAAAAAACGTTTTAGAATACGTAAAGCAACATTCATGAACATTGCAGTTATAGGTACGGGGTATGTTGGTTTAGTCACGGGGACTTGTTTTGCTGAAACAGGTAATATGGTTGTATGTGTAGATATTGATGCCAAAAAAGTGGAGCGTCTGTCATCCGGCAAGATTACCATTTTTGAGCCGGGACTGGAAAAGCTTTTTGAAAGAAACAGTAAGGAAGGAAGATTGAGATTTACCACATCTCTTGCTGAAGGAATCAGAGATGCTCACGTTATTTTTTTAGCATTGCCAACTCCTCCTGACGGAGATGGATATGCTGATTTGAATTTTGTATTGGGAGTCGCAGACAACATTGGCAGATTATTAAATGAAGACGATTACAAAATAATTATTGATAAAAGTACTGTTCCTGTGGGCACAGCAGATAAAGTACGTTTTATCATTACCGAAAGTATAAGAACCACAGGCAAAGAGAACCCAGAAGAACTATTCGATGTAGTCAGCAATCCGGAATTTTTACGGGAAGGAGTAGCGGTAGATGATTTTATGAAGCCGGACCGCGTAGTAATAGGTACTTCATCTGAAAAGGCTAAAAAGATAATAGGACAATTGTATGCGCCATTTGTAAGACAAGGGAATCCTATTATCTATATGGATGAAAAATCTGCTGAACTCACTAAATACGCTGCAAACGCTTTTTTAGCTACAAAAATTTCTTTTATGAATGAAGTGGCGCAATTGTGTGAAAGATTAGGTGCCAATGTGGATATGGTGCGGAAAGGTATAGGGAGTGACGACAGGATCGGGAGAAGGTTTTTATTTCCGGGCATTGGTTATGGAGGAAGCTGTTTCCCTAAAGATGTAAAAGCTTTATCCAAATCAGCCCAACAGGTTGATTATGATTTTAAGATATTGGAAGCGGTAATGGCAGTTAATGAAAATCAAAAAGTCCATTTATTACCCAAAATAAAAAGCTATTTTAATAATGATCTGAAAGGAAAAAAAGTCGCATTATGGGGTTTGGCTTTTAAGCCCAATACAGACGATATTCGGGAAGCACCAGCGTTAAAAATTATTGAACAACTAACGAGGGAAGGTGCCTCAGTTAGAGCTTATGATCCTGAAGCTATGGACAATATGAAAAGAGAAATAGGCGATAAAATCACTTATGCTGAAAATCAGTATGATGCTCTGAAAGATGCAGATGCGCTCGTGGTTGCAACAGAATGGAGCGAATTCAGGACTCCTGATTATAATAAAATAAAATTGCTTTTAAAAAATCCGGTCATTTTTGATGGCCGTAATCTTTTTGATCTGAATCAAATGCGGGATTACGGATTTCACTATGAAAGTGTGGGAAGGGCAGTTGTAAGTGGTAATTAGTTAATCAGTTAATTAGTTTATTGGTTTAGTCCAATGTAAATGAAATTGAATGCAAAAAAACAGAAGCTTAACGTCCGAAGAGAATACCTCTTCTCCCTCTTCGGGGCGAGCAGCCAGAATACTTATTACAGGCGCAGCGGGTTTTTTAGGCTCTCATCTTTGCGATAGATTTATCAAAGAGGGAATGCATGTGATAGCAATGGATAATCTTATCACCGGCGATTTAAAAAATATCCAGCATCTGTTTAAGCTCGAAAATTTTGAATTTTACCATTGTGATGTTTCAAAATTTATCTATGTGCCTGGTAAGCTCGATTACATTTTGCATTTTGCTTCACCAGCCAGTCCTATTGATTATTTAAAAATCCCAATACAAACCTTAAAAGTAGGATCTCTCGGAACTCATAATTGTATGGGATTGGCGCTGGCTAAAAAAGCGAGGATATTAGTTGCTTCAACCAGCGAAGTATATGGCGATCCTTTGGTACACCCTCAAACAGAAGATTATTGGGGCAATGTAAATCCTGTTGGCCCACGGGGGGTATATGACGAGGCTAAGCGTTTCCAGGAGGCAATTACAACTGCGTATCGTACTTTCCATGGGCTGGAAACAAGGATAGTGAGAATATTTAATACTTATGGCCCGCGAATGAGACTGAATGATGGAAGGGCTTTGCCTGCATTTATAGGTCAGGCTTTACGTGGTGAAGATCTTACAGTGTTTGGAGATGGAAGCCAGACAAGAAGCTTTTGCTATGTAGATGATCTGATAGAAGGTATTTATCGGTTACTGATGAGTGATTATGCAATGCCTGTAAATATTGGTAATCCGGATCAGATTACATTAACAGCTTTTGCTGAGGAGATCATTCAACTTACCGGCACTTTACAAAAAATTGTTTACAAACCTTTGCCACAGGATGATCCTAAACAAAGACAACCTGATATTACAAAGGCAAAAAATCTTTTAAATTGGGAACCAAAAGTAAACCGTGCTGAAGGGTTGAAAATTACTTATGAATATTTTAAGTCGATGCCCCGGGAAGATTTGTATCGTCTGCCGAAAGAATTTGAAAGCAGGAGAGTTGATTCAGTCTGACGGTCTCCGTCTGACTGAAAAAGTAACCCGATCAGGCGGAGACCGTCAGACCGGAGGGAAAACCTGACATCCAATTAAAAAGTTACTACGAAAACAAAATAACAATAAAAAGAAAACAATGTACCAGGAATTAATAGATAAAAAAAAGAAGCTTGCTGTATTAGGTTTAGGCTATGTTGGACTCCCTATAGCCCTTGAATTTGCAAAGAAAATTTCAGTAATTGGATTTGATGTCAATGCGTCCAGAATTGAGATGATGAAGAATGCGATTGATCCAAGCAATGAACTGGAATCGTCTGCATTCGATGGATGTGATATCGAATTTACTGACAGCCTTGATAAATTGCGCGAAGCAAATTTCTTTATTGTGGCCGTGCCTACCCCGGTGGATAAGCATAACGTTCCAGATCTTACGCCTGTAAAACGAGCCAGCGATACCATTGGCAAAGTAATCAAAAAAGGAGATTACGTGGTTTTTGAAAGTACTGTTTACCCGGGTTGTACAGAAGAGGATTGTCTTCCGATAATTGAGAGTTTATCCGGTTTAAAAGTCTGTGATGATTTTAAATTAGGTTATTCTCCGGAAAGGATTAATCCGGGAGATAAAGAACATACCCTTAGCAGTATTATAAAGGTTGTAAGCGGTTGTGATGAAGAAAGCCTGGATACTATTGCCAAAGTTTATCAACTCGTAGTTGCAGCTGGTGTACATCGTGCTTCATCCATAAAAGTAGCTGAGGCGGCAAAGATCATCGAGAATACACAGCGGGACTTAAACATTGCCCTGATGAATGAGCTTTCTATCATATTTGATAAGATGGGGATCAATACTTTTGAAGTATTGGCTGCAGCAGGCACTAAATGGAACTTTTTAAAATTTCAACCGGGCCTTGTAGGTGGCCACTGTATTGGAGTTGACCCTTATTACCTTACCTATAAATCACAGAAGTTAGGATATGATTCGCAGGTGATCCTGGCTGGCCGTGTCATAAATGATGGAATGGCAGGACACGTAGCTAAGAAAGTTTTACAACACATCATCCAAAATACCAGTGATATTAAAAATGCAAAAGTGCTTGTGATGGGAGCCACATTCAAAGAAAATGTAAGTGATATCCGCAATTCAAAAGTAGCGGATGTGATCAGGGAATTAAAATCCTATTCGCTACAGGTGCACGTTACAGATCCTCATGCAAGCAGTGATGAATTAAAACATGAATATGGATTTGAGCTGACCCCTGAGCTTTCTAATGATTATGAAGCAGTGATAGTGACAGTGCCTCATCAGGCTTATGTGAATATGGACGATAACGCTTTCGTAAACCTTACCAAACCTAAGGCGATCATTGCAGATTTAAAGGGACAATATCGTGGAAAAATTGCGACACGCGCCTATTGGAGTCTTTAAAATTAATTAAAAAAAAATAATTTGGAAAAATTTCACAACAGAGACTTAAGTTCTTCAGCCTTTCTGGTAACAGGCGGTGCAGGTTTTATTGGAAGCCATATTGCTGAATATTTGTTGCGGAATAAGGCCGGTAAAGTGAGAATTCTCGATAATATGTCCAACGGATTCGCTTCTAATCTTGATGTATTAAAGGACTATGACGGTTTTGAATTCATTGAAGGCGATATCAGGGATATAGATGTATGTAGGCAAGCATGTGAAGGAATTCAATATGTAAGCCACCAGGCAGCGTTGGGCTCAGTACCGCGCTCTATTAAAGACCCTTCAGCTACCAATGATGTAAATGTGGGAGGCTTCGTAAATATTTTAAAAGCGGCTGTTGAAAGCCAGGTTCAACAATTTGTTTACGCTTCTTCTTCTTCCGTGTATGGAGATGAGCCAACACTACCCAAGAAAGAAGACCAGATTGGAAATTGTTTGTCTCCTTATGCGGTGAGTAAGAGAGCGGACGAACTGTATGCAGCAGTATTTGCAGCGTCTTATCAAATCCCTGTTTTAGGTTTCAGGTATTTTAATATTTTTGGACCCCGACAGGATCCCGATGGACCTTATGCAGCTGTGATTCCTCTTTTTGTGAAAGCAATAATGAATAACAGTTCAGCAATGATCAATGGTGATGGGGAACAAACGAGAGATTTTACTTTTGTTGAGAATGCAGTACAGGTCAACATCAAAGGGATGCTTTCCGATAACGCGGAGGCAAAAAATAAGGTGTACAATGTTGCAGTCGGAGAACAATTTTCTGTCAACTATTTATACGATTTTATCAGGGTATATTTAAAGAGTGATATAAAAGCCATTCAACGTGAACCCAGGGACGGTGATATAAGAAATTCTCTCGCAGACATTTCATTAGCTAAGGATCTGTTAGGTTATCAACCCACTACAAAATTTGAAACGGGTCTCGTTAAAACAATAGAATATTTTAAAGATTTATATTCGCAAAAATAAATTTGCTTTCAATTTAAATCTTGTCTTGATGCCTTTTACAAAAACCAAATTTCCCGGACTGATCATTTTTGAACCTAAAGTTTTTGAAGATAACAGAGGTTATTTCTATGAAAGTTATAATCAGAGGCTTTTCCTGGAAGGAGAAATTGACATAAATTTTGTACAAGACAACCAGGCCAGTTCCTCTTATGGTGTGATCCGTGGACTACATTTCCAAAAAGATCCTTTTGCGCAGACAAAACTTATCAGGGTTTTAAGTGGTAACATCATTGATGCGGTGGTTGATATCAGGAAAGGTTCTTCTACGTATGGACAAGCTTATACTATTGAACTTTCAGCCCAAAATAAAAAGCAACTTTTGGTTCCCAAAGGCTTTGCTCATGGTTATTCTGTCATTAGTGCTACCGCTGAAGTTTTTTATAAATGCGATGGGTTTTATCATAAGGAAAGTGAAGGAGGTATTGCCTGGAATGATGCTCTCTTAAATATCGATTGGCAAGTGCCTGCTGATAAAAGTATTATTTCTGATAAGGATCAGCAGCTTCCATTATTAGAAACGATAACTTCTGACTTCATATTGAAAATTTGAAAAACTTAATAGATGCTCTCTGCAGATTTTAAGCCTACAATATTGATCACAGGCAGTAATGGACAACTCGCCCGTGAGATAGATGTTGTGGCTGCTCATCAAAATGGCTATAATTTTTTATTTGCAACCAGGGATGATCTTCTCATTGAAAACAGGGAAGGTTTAGAATTATTTTTTGAAGAACACCGCATTGACTACTGTATTAATTGTGCTGCTTACACTGGTGTAGATAAAGCCGAATCAGAAAAGGAGAAAGCCTTTTTAATCAATGCGGACGCAGTTGGAGGCCTGGCAGAAATTTGTAGAATTCATAAAGCCAAGTTGATTCATATTTCAACCGATTATGTATATGATGGTAGCGCCAGACTTCCTTTAAAAGAAGGAGATGCTGTTGATCCAATAAATGTGTATGGGGCTTCGAAGTTAAAGGGAGAGCAGTTGGCGATAGAAAAGAATCCTGCTACAGTGATCATTAGAACATCGTGGGTATATTCTTCTTTCGGAAATAATTTTGTAAAAACCATGTTGCGTTTATTTAATGAGAAAGACGAGATAAGTGTTGTTGCCGATCAGTATGGTCGCCCTACTTATGCAGCGGATCTGGCGAATGTAATTATGATTTTCATTGACAAGATGAAGGAAGGGAGTGACCTTTCAGGAGTTGTAAATTATTGTAACGAAGGTATTACAACATGGTATGAATTTGCAGAAGAAATAAAAATAATATCAAATAGCAATTGCAAAATAAACCCCATTCCAACATCTGCTTATCAAACTGCTGCAGTTCGACCGATGTATTCAGTTTTAGATACAAGCAAAATAAAGACGATGCTTGATTTGGAAATCCCCTTTTGGAATGACAGTTTGAAGAAATGCGTGACGCTACTGTTTAAGTAATACCGAATCCTCGAAACCCAAAAGACTGAAAGGTGGAGTCTCATTATTCAACCTGTCTTTAAGAAAGAATCTTCATTTTTACTTCTACCTTTGCAACTAAAATTTTGAAGGTTTGAATATGAAATTTCAATCGCAGTATATACCCTTTTCAAAAACAGGAAAGTTTACAAAAGTTGTATTGGATTATGTTAATGAAAGTGATGCGTTAAAAGCATTTTATCAACATCCGGTAAGCCTCGAAGGAATAAAATCAGCTATTGCCGAAAGACAAAAGTTTTCAACAAATCGTCAGCTATTGGCTGATCAATTTACAATACAATATAACGATTTTGACGATTGTGATTCTATAAAAGCCAACATCCATGCGCTTTTAGAAAAAAACACCTTTACGATCTGCACAGCACATCAACCTAATATCTTTACCGGCCATCTATATTTTGTTTATAAAATCTTACATACCATTAAGCTGGCTGATTCTTTAAAAAATCAATTGCCAGACTATAATTTTGTTCCGGTTTTTTTTATGGGAAGTGAAGATGCCGACCTTGAAGAGCTTAACCATGTAGTAATTGACGGAGAGAAATATCAATGGGTAACCAAACAAAAGGGCGCTGTGGGCAGAATGAAAGTGGATGATCATCTGATTAAATTGATAGAAAGAATTGCAGGAAGGCTATCAGTTGAAAAATATGGAAATGAAATCATTGAATTGCTGAAAAAGTGTTTTATTGAAAATTCAACGATCGAAGAAGCAACTTTCTTATTCGTCCATTATTTATTCAAAGAGTTCGGTTTATTGGTTTTATTGCCTGACAATCCTGCATTCAAACAGGAAATGATCTCCATCTTTGAGGATGATATTTTTAATCATACTTCTTCGGAGATTGTGCTTCAGACCTCCGAGGCATTATCCAAAAACTATAAGGCACAGGCTTACCCACGTGATATCAATCTATTTTATTTAAAAGATGATCTTCGTAACAGGATCGTTGGGGTGGATAACGGTTTTGTTGTTCATGGCACTGATATTAACTTTTCTAACGAAGAAATAAAAAACGAACTCGAAAAACATCCTGAACGTTTTAGTCCTAATGTGATTTTGAGGGGATTATTCCAGGAAATGATTTTGCCTGATGTGGTCTGGATAGGTGGTGGTGGTGAATTAGCTTACTGGCTCCAGTTAAAAGATTTGTTTAAGAATTATGATGTGCCTTATCCTGTGCTGGTAGTAAGAAATTCCTTTATGATTCTTGATGAAAGATGTCAGTCTTTGTTGCGTAAGTTGCATTTGAATGAAATAGATCTTTTTAAAGGAGAGAGAGAAGTTCTGAAACAAATGGTATATGAGGAAAGTGAGGCTGTATTGAATTTAGATAAAGAGAAAGAAGAATTTTCAACGATTTACCAGCGTTTGAAAGAAATTGTAAAGCATATTGACACTACACTGGTACTGCACACGGCTGCTTTAGAAACCAGGCACATTAAGTTATTATCTGCTTTAGAAAAAAAGATGCTGAGGGCAGAAAAAAGAAAATATGCGGATCAAAAAAAGCAGTTAAGTAAGCTCTTCACTATTTTATTTCCCAACGATGGATTGCAGGAGCGCACAGAGAATTTTATGCTTTTTTATTCACGTTATGGGAAAGATTTTCTTAATATCCTGTATGAAAGTTCATTGACTTTGGAACAGGAATTTTGTATTATCAAGCCTGCCTGAAGACTACTAAATCAAATCGGGAAGGAGTAATGAATGCAAATAAGCCATACCGATTTAATTGTCAGTATCCCCGCCCCCTTCTTTATTATAGGCTTTTATAAATAACGCTCCCAAATTTTTTTGAGGGGGAATGTAGTCGTCAAATGTTTCTCTTAATTCTTTAGAGGCTTTACTGAAGGATAGAGTAAGGTTGGCCCACATCTGTCGCCAGTCAATATTTCCACCATCTCTGAGCCTGTTATCGAGCGCGTCAATAATGGGTTTATTTACATTCATAGCTCCTGTTTGCTTGGTAGAAATGATGTGTGCTTCTGGCGCATATTGCAAAATGGTTTTAAGATTTTGATAGCCACCGCATGATCCAAGCATAATAATTTTTGCACTTTCGGGAAGTAGCTTAATTGTAAAGGGCAGATGATAGCTATGACCGCGATGAATGACAATAGTTGGCCTCAGTCCTTTAGAATCAAGGTAATCAACGAGGTGCTTCTGGGCTTCCACATCTTTATAGGTCCCATTATCTAATGGTAAGTTGGCAAATATCCAGATTGGCTTCCCCTTTATAGATTTGATTTCTATCCATTCTTTTTTACGATTGATGCTCCATTGGCTGGAAGGAAACGAAGTGAGATAACTTGCATAAGATTGTTTGCCGTCTGTATCGCCATAGAAAAATACCTGTTCAATAATACGGCCCGAGTCGTCTGAAAGATAATTGTAATCCATGGTGTATATGGGTGGTATCCCAATTTCTTTAGAAAGATCAATGCCATTTTTAGGATCTGCAGATAGGAAAATAGTTTTCAGCAGGCTGTAAATTTTTTGCCCTCTCTGGTTGTTTTCTTTCAGACATCTCTGCTCATTCCATATAATATTTTGCAACATAGATTGCTGAAGTTTTGGATCAGTAATACTTCCATAGGAATCAGCTACGTCCACTGCATCTTCAAGAGTACCACTTGTCTCTAATCTGGATACAAAAGCCTGCATTAATTTTTCTGAATTTTCAGGCATCGTTTTTAAAAATTGGTCCAATTTATTATATCCTGCAGCCATTTTTATAAACTTCTTAAACCGGTCAAAGTTCAACGAGATTAATAGTGAGTCGCCATGCGGGGTTGGCCCCATTTTTTGTATCATCCTGTCGAAGCTATATTTATAACTTGAG
>JBDTJI010000210.1:0-14433 GCA_039935935.1 Ginsengibacter sp.
GCATGAAAGGCATATTTCCAGTCGCTTCCCGGAATAGGCATGGACTGTAGCTTGCTTAAATTCACCAGGCCTTCTGAAATTGCAGTAAGCACCCTGGCGAGGCTTCCTTTGGTATGATCAGTTTCAAAAAAAATCGAGGCTTTATTAGCATCTTCATCTTCGACAACATTTTTTTCATTTTCCAAAACCCAAAAACGTGTATAGTTATTTTTTTGTGTATGGATATTGGGCGCTATCATATTTAATTGAAAAAGTTCCGCAGCTAATTCTCCGGCTATGCCGGCTATATGTTTGCTTTTATGCTGGTGAATGTGCAGCGCGCTTAACGCCGTATCCTCGGTTTCAATCAATTTCCAGTTGTATTTTTCTAAATAGTCTGAACACTGCAGCAACGCCATAGGGTGGGAATGTACCTCCTTAATATCATCCAATGTAACTCCTGGATTTACCAACAGGTTTTGGTCGATTTGCAGATAAATTTCGCCAACGATTTTTAGTTTACTCTTTTGAAGAAGTTGGTAGTTAGGAAGGATACTACCTGCAATAGAATTTTCAATAGCCATCAGGCCTCCATCACTCTTGCTGCCGTCGCCTGCAATTTTTACAACGTCACGAAACGTAGAGCAGCAAATTACTTCTACTTCCTTTCCGTAATATTTAAGGGCGGCGGATTGATGAAAGCTGCCTTCAAAACCCTGTATGGCTATTTTCTTTTTCATAAAAAAACAAAAATCCCGGCCTTTTCAGCCGGGATTCTCTTATTGTTATTTTTTTAAATTCAGTTTTAACAAAGGCATCCCGGACTATTTCTAAAATAGTAGTTAAAGTAAAAGAAGCCGGTATTTGCTTTTGTGAAGATCATTGAGCTGCAAAAATAAGTTAACAAATGAAAATAGCAAATTTATTTTTTTTTGAAGAAAAATAAATTTTGGTTGATGACTTGTTCCTCTTTCTACGATGTATAGGAAATCGCAACAAGATTGTTGTGAAACCTAGTTTTAAAAGTGATTTATGAGAAAAAACTGAGAAAATATAAAGTCTAAAATCAAACCAGTAATAGCTTTTTAAGAAATATTTTTTATCAAAAAAACAAAAATGAAAATGAAAACTAAACAAATTTTTTATGGCCTCATGATGGTAGGCATCCTACTTGTTGGGGTATCCGGATGTAGCAAAGGTGACAAAGAGGAGCGGGAACCTGAAGCAGAGAAACCTACTATTAAAAATCTGGTTATCGGTCAAGGCAACACCAAAACAGTTCATTTGGGTGACAAGCTACTCATTGAAGCCGACATCATCGCACGGGGGAAAATTAGTCGTGTTTTAATGAGTTTAAACACATTAGATGCGGCACCACCAGTTGGGATATCCACTACTCTTGAAAGAGATTTAAAAGACAAAACGGAGGCTCATCTTAAGTGGGAAACGCTGATGGAAAATGTTCCAACGGGGAGATATCGGTTAACTATGACTGTTGAAGCTAAAGTAGGCGAAGCCGGGCAAGTAACTTCCGAATTTACCGTCCTGCCAAAATAATTCGAGAAGATACGCAACAGATTACAAAGCTGAAATTTTAAAACAAAGAAGCCGAATAAATATATCCTGTAAGACTGATGGATTTTTTTGCTTTCAAGAATATAGAAAAAATAATTAACCATTTTATCATGAAAAAACTACTTTTTTGTTCTCTTTTCCTCTCGATAATGTTTTCTAATTGCAAAAAGGACAAACCGGCTGAAAGAGAAGATGGCTCAACCTATCCTGCTAAGCTAACCGATATAGCCTCTGCAAAATTTTTGGACAAGGCAAAGGGAATGGGCGTACCTATTAACCTGGGTGACAACCCGCCAAATATTGCCGGAAAGTGGAAGATAGCGCCTTTCACAGGAGATGGCACCGTCAGTGTCGTAGATGACGCAATGCTACATATAATAAAGCAGGAAAATACTTCTATTAATTTAGAGAAAAAATATCCTACTTACGGAGATCCGGTATTATCTCAATTTATTATTGGATCGGGAAACAACTTCACCATTTGTCATCATTTCAGGATGTGGGGTGGTAATAGCGCAGTGTATAATTTTCCCTATCTCATGTTGATATCCGGCACCAAAGACGGCAATGTGTTGAAAAATATTAAGATTGCAATAATAGATCTGCCTTGGGTATGGGAAGTTGGCCATCAAAAAGGTGATGGTGGAGACATTGCAATATATTATGATAAGGATGGGGTATCCGAGAAACAATAGTGTCTTTAAGAGTGAATCCTTTAAAAAAAGTAATCTTTAAACCACGTTATATGTTTTTGCCCTTGTCTTTATTTAGTTCGGTTTAGATACCAATATCAATGGCACCAACTTTCTTACTAACGTAGTGGTGCAGTATCTTCCAACTTCTTCATGCCATTCTTGTTCAAAAGGATTTTTATTAAAAATATTATAGACGTGAGGGCGAAAATCCCTCCTATTATCCAATTCATTAAACTTTGACTGCCATTTAATTTCTGCACAATCCATTTACCGCCAAAAATAAAAACACAATTTCCAATGAGAGTGCCAAGGCCTATCCCGATTATGTAAACATTATAGAAAGAATTTTTAGGCAATAAAATATTTTTAGTGAAAAGAACGGTACTCCATCCAAACCAAAAAGGGATTTGTACCGGGTTAATGGCACATAACATTACGCCCAGCACGTAACGGTTAATGTTATTATCCAGCATTATATTCTTTGCATGATGTGGCTGGCTCGCGGCAATAAAACTACCGATAGCAAGAGCGGCTACAATCCCCAACGCAATCCATTCCATCCATCGGAATAATTTTTTTTGTTTGCGAATCCAATTAACTCCCACAAGTGAAATTCGCACGTAGATCATCTCTACCGTTAAAGAACCCAATGAAAAGAGAATTGCATTCTGTATATTTTCCTGCACACTGATCTGCATCGCTGCCACATTAAGTGTGCCTAACGGCAGTGAGCCGAGAAAACTTATCATTAGCCCCCAAAAAAAAATTTTTAATAGCCTCATAAAATCGTTAGTTCTTTTTAGCGTTTACAGACAATGAGACGGCTACTTTATTACTTAGTACAATGTTTTTTTCCCCGACTCCAAAATCCAAACGGTCTATTTCAAAATCACCTGTGAAGAGGTAACTGTCGTTCATAATTTTAGCCTGAAATGGGAAAGAAATAGCTTTGGTAATCCCTTTGATTGTCAGAATTCCGGTAAAGAAATAAAATCCGTCTGCTGTTTTGTTGGTTCTAGAAATCTTGCTGGAAACCAATTTAATTACTGGAAACTGAGGGGCGTCAAAATATTCACTCTCAGTTAAGTTTTTATCGCGCATGCTGTTATCAGTATCAATTGTAGATATAGCCACACTTACATCGAATTTGGATACACTAAGACTATCAGGTGAAAAATATATCCTCCCCTTAAGGCCGGTTAGGTCTCCACCAGTATTGATACCAAAGTTCTTTATTACAAAATGTACCTTACTCCCTGTATCCTGGGGAACATAGTTTTGCGCAGCAGCATTTATTGAAATTAGAACCAGGCCGGCTAAAAAGGTCTTTAAGATCATTTTAATAATAGTTTAATTGGACGGATTTTAATTCTTTATGATATTTTTTTATCAATAGCATTTATTTTTTTAAAATATTTTTTGGTCTGTATTCTAAAACGCAAGCCTTTTAAAAAAGGCCAATATTCAACACCCTGACGGTGATTATAGCGGCTGATCTCAAATAATATTTTCCAGTGTTTTAAAATTTCGTTCCATGCTTTTATTAGAGTATATCCGGTATCATAAAAATGGTTTGGTTCTGCTCCACAACCGTTGTATTCCAAAATCATAAAGTTTTTACCCTGCTTTAGTTCTTCAATAGAGTTGCACATGATATCGTACCGTCCATAGAAAAAATCATTGATGTCGAGGCTTATTTTATCAAGCATAGCTACGAGATCGTTATTGATCTCAGATTTTAAATCAATAAATTGAGCGCCCCTGTTGTGGTTGCCAGCGTAACTTAGAATATAAACTTCATCTTTAGGAATTATTTTACTAAAATTAATTTCATGTTTTAATTTTAATTCCGCCAGTCTTTTTTTTGTTTTTAAGTTTAGCAGCAGCAATTGTCCCAAATTATGAATTCCATCACCGGTTACCCGCATGGGTACTTTTTGCAGAAATCCGGTAATAGCTCCTTTTTTTTCAAATGGGTAACGATAATAAAACAGACTTGTCTCCACGGGATAATTAATGAACTCCTGAATAAAATACTCCACTGGAATTTTAGAATGATATTCTTTTAAATGAGCTTCGTCTTCTATTTTTCTAAAAAGGATGCCTTGCCCGCCTATTTCAGGCTTTACAATTAAAGGATAATTAATACCACTCTGTGCCAAACGTATTTTTATTTGATCAAAATCATCTGACGGTTTCAAGTTAAAATAGTTAGAGCAATATTTTGCGGGCAAAAGTTCATGCATTTCTTTTTTGGGCTCACCTTCCATTCCTCCAAAAGTGAGTTTGGGGTTGCTTGGCGTAAAAAACCAAACGGCACGGGAACGTACCATATACCAAAACCATACAGGCACAATGGGCGCATATAAAACTTTGAAAGGCCACTGTTCCCAGTCTTTTATTTTTTTTATTAACTTCATTTGTAACTGTCGCAAAAATAAGTGTTAACTACAGAACCTGTAATCTTACATCAAAATTGTTTGTTGTATTTTAGCCGTCGAAATAAATCACAGATATGCATATTCCAACGATGGCGGAGATGATGGCGCAGGGGCAAAAGCCGGAGATTTTATTTTATGTGGGTTGTGCCGGGAGTTTTGACCAGCGTGCTCAAAAAATTACAAAAGCATTCGCCAGTATTTTAAATAAGTTAGGGATTAGTTATGCCATTCTCGGCAAGGAAGAAATCTGCAATGGAGATCCTGCGAGACGCGCGGGAAACGAATTTTTGTTTCAAATGATGGCCTACCAGAATATTCAGCTATTGGATGGATATGAGGTAAAGAAAATTGTAACTGCCTGTCCTCATTGTTTTAATATTCTAAAAAATGAATATCCTGCTCTCGGCGGCAATTATGAAGTAATTCATCATACTCTCTTTTTACAACAGCTCATTGATGAGGGAAAAATAAAGATGAAAGAGAAGGGAACTTTTAAAGGAAAAAAAATTACGTATCACGATAGCTGTTATCTTGGTCGTGCTAATAATATTTACGAAGCACCACGTAAAGTGCTCGAAGCGCTGGACGTGGAATTAGTAGAGATGAAGCGTTCAAAGCGTAATGGGTTTTGTTGTGGAGCGGGGGGGGCTCAGGTTTTTAAGGAAGAGGAAAAAGGTACTATCAGAGTTAACGAAGAAAGGAGCCGGGAAGCAATTGGCACAGGAGTTAAAATCATTGCATCCAACTGCCCTTATTGCATGATGATGCTGAGTGATGGAGTAAAGGCAAATGGGCAGGAAGAGTCGGTGGAAGTAATTGATCTCGCTGAATTAATAGCAGAGAGTATGGAATGAGGGGTAAAGGGCAATTAACAAAAGGCAATAATCAAAAAGAAGAGACAAAAACTGAAAGCAAAAAGGCAAACAGTAAAGGGATAGAAGTACATAAAGAATTGCTGAATAGATAAGGAGTAGCGAGTTAAAGGGTACTGGTAGAGCGCGTCCCTCTCCTTGAGAGAGAGCCTGTCCCGATAAAATCGGGAGGTTGGGTGAGGCAGTAAAAGACAAACAATAAAATGCAAATGTCAAAAGTAAAAGTGCAATAGATAAAAAATATTGGCGGTTGAAAGTCACAATGGGAAGAAGTCAAAACAAATAGAAAATGTCTGAAGAAAGGAGCCTGAACTTTATAGAGGAGATTATTGAGGAAGATCTTCGAAACGGTAAGTATCAAAAGATATTAACCCGTTTTCCTCCTGAGCCAAATGGCTACCTGCATATTGGTCACGCAAAAAGCATTTGTCTCAATTTTGGGTTAGCTGAAAAATACAATGGTGCCACCAACCTGCGCTTTGATGATACCAACCCCATAACTGAAGACACTGAGTACGTTGAAAGCATTAAAGAAGATATTCACTGGCTTGGCTTCCATTGGGTAAATGAATTTTACGCGAGTGATTATTTTGATCAACTATATGCTCTGGCTTTAAAGCTGATCAATAAAGGGCTTGCTTATGTAGATGACAGCTCTTCAGAAATGATTGCTGTTCAAAAAGGTACTCCTACAGAATCGGGAACTGAGAATGAATTTCGTAACAGAAGCGTGGAAGAAAACCTGCGTCTTTTTGAGGCAATGAAAAATGGGGAATACAAAGATGGCGAAAAAGTGCTACGGGCAAAAATTGATATGACTCACATCAATATGCTCATGCGCGACCCCATCATCTATCGCATCAAGCATGCTCATCATCATCGCACCGGCGATAAATGGTGTATCTATCCTATGTATGATTTTGCACACGGACAAAGCGATAGCATTGAGCACATCACACACAGTATTTGCACATTGGAATTTGTTCCTCATCGTGATCTCTATAATTGGTTCATCGAAAAATTGGAGATCTTCCCGTCACATCAATATGAATTTGCGCGGCTCAATATGACTTATACGGTTATGAGCAAACGAAGATTATTACAGCTTGTGAATGAGGGATTCGTTTCGGGCTGGGATGATCCCCGCATGCCTACACTTTCAGGATTTAGAAGAAAGGGTTACACTCCTTCAAGCATCCGCACGTTTTGTGAAAAGATAGGCGTAGCCAGGCGGGACAACATGATTGACATCAGCCTTTTGGAATTTTGCATCAGGGAAGAATTAAACCAAACCGCTAATCGTGTAATGGCTGTACTCAATCCGTTAAAGCTGATCATTGACAATTATGATGACGATAAAACTGAAGATTTGACAACAGAAAATCTTCCTAACGATCCGGAGAATACAAGAACCATCTCGTTGTCCAAAGAGCTTTGGATAGAGAAAGAAGATTTTATGGAAACTCCGGTGAAGAAATGGTTTCGCCTGGCACCAGGCCAGATGGTAAGATTAAAGAGTGCTTATATAGTTCGCTGCGATAGTTTTATAAAAGATGATGCAGGCAGCGTTACAGAAATTCATTGTACCTATCTACCTGAGAGCAAGAGTGGACATGATGTGAGCCATTTAAAAGTAAAAGGCACTATTCACTGGCTCAACGCAGGTGGTGCTATCCAAACTGAAGTGAGGTTATACGAACGTTTATTTAAGGTAGAGAATCCTCAGGCGGAAGAAGGAGATTTTAAAGAATATATTAATGAACATTCAGTGCATATAATAAAGAACGCTTTTATAGAACCTTCAGTTAGTAGTGCTCAACCCGGATCGCATTTTCAATTTATTCGTAATGGATATTTTTGTATAGATAAAGATTCTAAGCCAGCAGCGCTTGTATTCAACAGAACTGTCACCTTGAAAGAGGGTTTTAAAATAAAAGAAGCGTAAGTTGATAGTCGCAAAATGCATTATTGAGATATTAATAGTAATCCTTCGCACGTTATTATAAATAAAAATCCCCGGTGAATTCACCGGGGATTTTTAAGACGATTTATACAAATAATCAGGCAAAGAAAGGTGTTACTATAGCTGTAACTTGTTCTTTTGATAAAGGTTCATCAAAAGCTTCAGAGGCTGCTTCGGCAGAAATATCTTTACCACCAATATTAGTAATGGGAATAGTTGCCTGTTTAACATTTTCTTCACCGTCATAACTGGCCTGAACGGCAGCGGAACCAATTCCACTTTGATTTAAAGTGATCCATGGTTTTACATTCACTCCAGCGGGAACTAAAAGGTTGGCCGCCTTTCTCATTTCGCGCAAATGCGCTGCATGCCTGGCCTCTACTGAATGTATCTGTAGAGCTGCTGTCAGATAATCATTATTGGACATCAGGTTAGGGGCCTGACCTTTATAGGCTCGCACTCCGGTGTCTTCAAAGGTTTGTGCAACGGCTAATAAAGTTCCGTAATCGCTGAATACACCCGGAAAAGTGCCCTTAGCGGTAAAATCAAATTGATCCGCAGTAAATGAAACTGGTGTTCCGCCCGCTTTTGTTATTGCAGTTTTGAGAAAATTTACATGTGCAATTTCGTGATCCCTGATAACAGTAAGAGCATTAAGTGCGGCACCTGAGGGAATTGTTCCTGACGCAACTGCTTTGATATAGAAATTAGCTTCGAGATACTCCAGGGTCAATGCAAAATTCAACGTGTCAAAGATTAAATCTGTTGGCGCTGTTGGAGAGGAATATGCTTTTTGAAACATAGAACCCAATGCGAAAGGGATAGATGCCAGGGCAATTTTCCCCGAATTTTTTGCGAACATTTTCATCGCATTTCTGCGGGTATCCAGCCTGTCATAGACTTCCGGATCTGCTTTTTCAATTTCTGAAAAAATATTTTGTAAGTTCATAATAATAAGATTTAACTGGTGGGTAAATTATTTGCGTTCAATTTTGTTTTGATGTAAGCTCCTGCAATGGATAATACTTCTTTTGGCATACGTTGCATGTCAAGGCCATTGGCATCAACGGCGGTCATATCTCCAAAGGAACCCGGAGTAATAAGATCACGTATTAATGCGGCATGGCGTGCTTCCACAGACACAATCTTTCCAGCAATGGTGAGATAGTCTTTATTGACAATTAATTTTCCTGCCCCGTTATAGGCAGATACCCCAAGATCTTCAAATGCCATGGCTGTACCGAGAACGCTGGTGCGGCTGGTGAAATCAATAGAACTGAAATTTACCTCTAGATCCTGGATAGCGCCAGACCCCAATGCAGCCTTAAAAAATTCTCTGTGCGCTATTTCATGATCTCTCACATCTTTTAAGTAAGCCATTTCCATTGTGCTGATACCGGAGTACGGTGTCTTAATGATCTGGGTGTAAAATGCGGCTTCTAATTGCTCCAATGCATACGCATAATTTAAGATGCCGGGATCGCCGCTACCGAGATTTACGCCACCTCCTTGCGGCATGTGAGTTTTTTTACAAGCCGCGGCAGTAACTACTAAAGCAGTTCCTGTGGCCATCATACCGAAGAATTTCCTTCTGGAGAGATGACTGGCCGAATCCTCCTCAAGAAGGATAGCCTGATTTTCATTTGATTCTTTGTGTAACATAATGAAATTGATTAAATGATAATTAAAATTGTTTTATGAGTTTTGTAACTCATTAACATCTACGACAGATTCATATACTTGGATTTTTAATTCAGAAAAAAATAGAAATATTTTTGATTAATATGAAAAAGCCGGCAATGAGCCGGCATTTTACATCACGTATATTCAAACTTATTTATTGTTATTTTTTCATCAGTACTTTGCTGATTATAGGAAATGAAAAGCTGTAACTACCTAAAATAAATTACTGAAATTAACTATGGTGTAACTATCATGAATAGACGAAGTGTCGGGATGACTTATCCGGACAAACAAGAGATATTACATTTCCTGTTATCTATTCTGCTGAAAAAGTAAATGTTGAAAGACGAAGATGTGCGTTTACATTTTTGCAACGACAAACATTTCGTCCATTGTAGGCACCGGGCTTCCGCCGGTTTTTTCGAGGGTAATGGCAAAAGCTTCGGCTTTGCCAAATGATTTCATTTTTTGGATCTGATAAATTCCCTTTTCAGTTTGGATCATTCCTCCATCTACGGGCTTGCCATCCACAATAGCCCAAAGTTGATACTGCCTGCCTTCGGGTGCTTTAGGCAGATTAGAAGGATCAACATAAACCAGGCCTGTATTTTTAAGCCAGAATATTTTGGCGAGTGCATCCGGTGCACGTGGAGTTCCTTTTAAGACAACAGGTTGAGCATATTTGTCGGTTACCACATTCAGATCAGCACTCATTGCCTCATTTGATTTTGACTTCTGTTCAATTTGTTGCCGGGCAACCTGTAGCTCCTGATTCGTACTTACATATCTATGGTAATAAACATAATTGAAAATAATGCTTCCAATCAATAATATAACTGATGCTGCAACGAATAGTTGAAGGACCTGGGAAATATTTCTTTTTTGCTTAGAAATATCAATAACCGGTGCAACTTCATTTCCCTTTATCTGATTGGCAGGGAAGATTTCGTTGAGTAACTTTTGTTTTACTGATGAAGGTGGTTCAATTGACTGTGCCTGAGCATAAGATTCAAGCGACAATTCTATTTCGGTTAAATCATCTCTTAACTCAGAAAATTGAACAAGAAAACCTTCTACTATTTCATTCTCTTCTGGCGATGAGATTCCTGTAGCGTAAAGCTCAAGCAAACCGGACAATATGAATTCTTCTTTAGTCAATTTAAAGTCGTAATAATTTTTTTAATTCTAATACTGCAGTCCTCATCCTTGTTTTTACTGTACCTAACGGAATGCCTAATCTTTCGGAGATTTCTACTTGCGTGAAACCTTCGAAATAGGCTAAATCGATTATTTGCTTCTGATTTTTCTTAAGTAAAGTAACCTGGTCACGTATTCCCAGCGCATCAAATTTATCGTTTTCATTGATATGGCTGCTCGGATGATTTACGACATTTTCAGTGCCTTGGATTTTTGATTGCTTTTTGTAACTCTTGGCTCTCATTGTATCAATGGCCAGGTTCCTTGTTATATTGAGCATCCATGTAAAAAGTCGTCCTTTTGATGGATCGTAACTGGAAAAATTATTCCATATTTTCACGAATACTTCCTGCAATACATCCTCTGAAAGCTCCTGGTTATTAATCATTCTAAAAATAATACCAAACAAAGCTCCGGAATAATTGTCATAAAGATAGGTGAACGACGATTCGTCGCGAGTTTTAAGCAGCGCCACCAATTCTTCTTCACTATATTTTAAGGTATCAGTCAAATAGGTATTATGTAGAAATCTTGATTAAAAATGGAAGATAGGAATAATTATAACGATCTCATTTTTTTTCTGATGTTTTCTTGCCGTACTCATTTTGTAAGTTAAATGTAAATTTTCTATAAATAGGTCGGCTATCGTTTTAATTACATGATTAACTGATTGCGTTATCAGCCACATCCCAGAAATTTTATATACAGCAGACAGCAATTTTTATTAAAATATTTCGATAAAATTTTAGTATTGGTAATGGTGAAACCAAAGCTGACAGCAGTTCGATTTTTTAAAGGCTAAAACCATGACCTGCAATTCAAGCCTCATTCCTTATGGCAAAGAAACATGACCATTGAAGATAAGCAATGATACACTTTTCTTGAATGGTCCCAGAGGGCTTTTGAAGGAGTAATGACATTAGAGAATAACAAACTTAAAACTGTATGCCGGGATAGCATTTCTTCAACAAAGATTTAAATGAATACAATTACTCTCAAATAGTCCGCCCTATAAGGCGTCCGGTAGTAAAGGTTTAACGCTCTTGCTCCGGCGTTTTTTAAATCAGATCATTTGTAAAGTGATAAGAAAATTGTTTGAAGAATAGAATGAAACTTCTGTTTATCAGATATTAGTCTTTCGTGCCTGCATAAAGTTCGTATTCTAATAAACGGCAGTCAATTTTACCTGTATAAAATTCAATTCTTCGTTTTGCTTTTAAACCGACCTTTTTGGCAAGATTAAAATTACCCGTAAAGATATACCCATAATAACCCTGGCATTTCTGTTTCATAAAGTCACCTATCCGGGAATAAGTTTTTTCTAAACTAATTTCATCTCCTAACCTTTCTCCGTATTCAGGATTGAAGAAAATGATTCCAGGTTTTTCTTCTGGTATTAGTGTATCTGCAAAATCGCAAATTGCAAATTTAATCAGATGGCCAACTCCGGCGGCATTCGCGTTTATTTTAGAAATATTGATCGCATCTCCGCTGATGTCAGTAGCTATAATTTCTAACCCGGGAACTATCTGAATCTGTTCATTTAGTTTTTTCTTCTGTTGAATATAATAGTCCTCGTCGAAACCGGGAATATGCATAAATCCATAATTATCCCTGTACAGGCCTGGCTTGCGCCTGGTAGCTATCATAGCTGCTTCAATTGCTAATGTTGCAGAACCACACATCGGATTAACAAAGGGAGTTAGCCTATCCCATTTTGTAGCAATTAAAGTAGCAGCAACCAACGCCTCCTGCATAGGTGCCTTACCGGGAATTTTGCGATATCCGTGTTTAGATAAAGTTTCACCGGAGGTGTCAAGAAATATTTCTGCTTGATCTTCTTTCCAATATAAATTGATCACTGCCTTATTTAATTCCGGACCTGAATCAGGGCGTGTATTCAATTTCGCTCTAAATCGATCAGCAATAGCATCTTTCACCTTCACGTTAGCAAATAATGAATTGTTGATCGTTTTGTTATGGACAAAACTTGTTATTGAAAAATAGCCATCTTGGTTAATGAATGTTTCCCATTGTATTTGAGAAACGATCTCATATAATTGATCTGGATTATCACAATGAAATGACTTTAGAGAAAATAGCACCTGGCTGGCACAACGGAGATTTAGATTCAGTTGAATACAATTGTTCAGAGTTCCATTTATTTGGACCCCTGTGGCAAAATAATTTTTTACGGTATATCCTAATTCAACAATCTCTTCTGTAAGAAATGGAGTAAGTCGTTTGCTGCAGGTAATAATAATACGACTCTGTTTATTAAAAGAAGGCATATTGCAAACGTAAACCTATCTCATAGATTAAATAATCAATTAATTTTCAAAATAGGCTGTAAAAGATAATTTTTAGTTAAGTCCTGCCAATCTTAATTTTAAAATAGCTTGATGAGTGTTCTTTAGAAGTGTGTGAGTCACTGCTCTAACACCATGCATCTGAATTACTTTGATTGGTTCAGGAAGAATACGCAAATCACTTAACAGTTTTTGCAGAATAACTTCGTCATTAATTTGCGCAAGGTGATACGCCTTATAAAAGTCAGTATGCATTCCCATGCTATCTAATATTTTCGGATAGTTTTCAAATTCGGGAAACAAATTGTACTTTTTAACGAAAAAGAAAGTTTTACCGTTAATTTCTCTTGAATAGGCTGTGTAAATATTCTCCATGATTTTCTTTTTTTATAGTCAGCGCTTGATTTAGAAAGAATTAATGCCCATTATTTTAAATATTCCTTATAGATAAATTAATAATATTAAAAAGATTAAGTTTCTAATTATAAATGCTTGTTATTTACCTTATAGTCACGCTTATTAATTCTATATCAATACCATGTTACATATCTATAACAATTCTGAGTTTAAAATATTAAAAGAACTTTATTAAATGCAACTCAAATTGAGATTCTTAAGATACCGACTGCAATGGATTTTCTAATTTAACTTTTTTTGTTTTTGAAGTTAAGGATAGTTGAATACTTTAAAATGTTTGGTAAAAGTAGGTAACCTTATATTGAATAGCAAACAAAGGTTAAAATTTTTTATTCACATTTGCAAATAATAAAGTGAATTACAAATATTGTTATAAATAATAAGGCGGTGAGTATTATTTTGATTTCATGGGAGTGAGGTGTGATCTTTCCATCACTATTAAATATAATTTGTACACATTAATAAGCTTATTCAAATGGCTTCTATGGCTATAAAATTTCTTAGACTGCTTCTATATAAGTGTTGAGTTTATAAATGTTTTTTTGTGATAAATGGTGAAAGTAATTTGTTTGCTTATTTTTGGCTCATTAAATAAATAAAATATTCTTTTCAAAACACATCAAAACACAACTGTTTCAATGGAAATAAATAGGCGAATTAGAAATTGCTTGTTCATGGTGTTTTACTTTTTTGTCGTACAGTCACAGTCCAGTGCTCAAAAGAAAGATAAAGCAATAAACTCCACAGATGTTTCATCGAAGGTGTGGTCGGCTCAAAAGGCTAATGCTTGGTATGGTAAACATAAATGGATTTCGGGTGCAGATTTTATTCCCAGCACTGCAATCAATCAGTTAGAAATGTGGCAGGAGAAAACATTTGATCCTGAGACCATTGATCGTGAATTGGGATGGGCTGAAAATATAGGATTTAACACCATGCGGGTTTATCTCCATAGCGTCGCCTGGAAAGAAGACCGCGTAGGCTTTAAGAAAAGAATGGATCAATACCTCTCCATCTCGGATAAGCACCATATTCAAACGCTGTTTGTTTTCTTTGACGATTGCTGGAATAAAATACCCCATTCAGGAAAACAACCTGATCCTAAACCCGGGATTCATAATTCAGGATGGGTACAGGATCCGGGGCAGCCGGCTTCTAATGATACTACCATCTTTCCCGAACTGGAGAAATATGTTAAGGATGTGATGGGCCATTTTTCAAAAGACAAACGTATTCTCTTATGGGATCTTTATAATGAACCGGGCAACTCAGGAAAAGGAGATTCTTCTCTTACTTTATTAA
>JBDTJI010000211.1:0-3332 GCA_039935935.1 Ginsengibacter sp.
GCCATTAAATTTTAATGAATTTGAAGGTATGCTCAACCAAACCATTTATGTAAGCGCCACGCCGGGTAATTACGAGCTGGAAAAAACCGGTGGTATCGTAGTAGAGCAGGTGGTACGGCCAACGGGCTTATTGGACCCGCCGATTGAAATTCGCCCATCCGTTAATCAAATTGATGATCTGTTAGATGAAATAGACAACAGGGTAACTATGGGAGACCGTGTGCTGGTAACCACACTCACTAAACGCATGGCTGAAGAAATGGATAAATATTTACATCGCATTAATATCAAGTCGAGCTACATTCACAGTGAAGTGCATACACTGGACCGCATAGAAATTTTGCGTCAGTTGCGCCTCGGTGACATAGATGTGCTGGTAGGAGTAAACCTTTTGCGCGAAGGACTTGATCTTCCTGAAGTATCGCTGGTGGCAATTTTGGATGCCGACAAGGAAGGCTTTCTCCGTAATGAAAGATCACTCACACAAACTGCGGGCAGGGCTGCCCGTAATGTAGATGGATTAGTGATTTTTTATGCTGATAAGATGACAGAGAGCATGCAAAAGACCATTGATGAAACGAACAGGAGGAGAGAAAAACAAGTCGCTTACAATATTGAGCACAACATTACCCCGGTAACGATCACCAAATCTATTGAGCAAATTATGGGACAAACTTCTGTATTAGATATAAAAGGCACTACCGCTTCTCCTTATGCGCTTGATGATAACCCGGGGCTTGTAGCTGCAGAAGCCCAGGTGGAATACAAGACGATACCTCAATTAGAAAAAGTCATTAAGCAAATAAAACGAATGATGGAGCAGGCTGCTAAAGACATGGATTTTATGGAGGCTGCACGGTTGAGGGATGAGATGTTCAGGGTGCAGGGTGAGTTGGAGGAGATGAAAAGTTAGAATAACTTCTGATTATTCTTTCTTCCCTTCTTCATTTACAAATAATCCTGTAGAATCAAAATTTTTTTTATAGTACAAGTGGCCTTTATCATCAAAATGCAGTGAAGACTTAAATATACCAGCGGGGTCATCCCAATAGTCAATTCCAAAATAGCATTCCTTATCGTTAACATAATATCGTAAGGCCTTCATTGACCCGCTTTTATAAAACCAGTATGCCACACCATTTGCAGAGTCATTTTTAAAAGTTACTTTACTTTCTAATTTTCCATTACTTTCATAAAAGTTCAGTTGCTCTCCTTCTTTCAAACTATTTATGTAATTAGTTATACTTTTTAGATTTCCATTTTTGTAATACAAAATTTCAAGTGTATTTTTTTGGGCGCCGTTAGGAAGATACCCCGATTTTATTTCCCCATTTGAATAATATTGTCTTTTATCATTAGTTTCATGACTTCCGCAACTTGTGAATATTAAAAGAGAAAGCGTAAATAATAGCTTATTAGATTTCATATCAGTGACTCTTACTTTATCTGTTTATATTTGTTTTGGGATTGTGTCTTGAAGTGTCTATAACTTTTCTGGCAGAATCGGTTCTATAAAATGTTCTCGAACACTATGATTTTTTGACGGCGACAAATTATAACGATTTGGAAAAAAGCTATGATAACTCAAATCAAATTTCGAAATAATTAATTTTTGAAAATAGTACTTTCCAAAAATAATCTGTCGGGATCAAGATCCATATCGTCATTCCATACAACTATTCCATTTTGGATCGTCGCTCGTCGGCAGAAAGACTCATTTTTCAATTCCTCATGAACCGGGTATTTCAGGTATGGAATCAGGTCAAACTTTTTCACTTCGCCATTCGGAAAAGTAACAATGAGTTTGTATGGGCTCTTATATAAAATATTTGTTGCTTTGGGGCTCATTATTTTAAAGTAAATATATATACTTTTTCATACAAACGTGATACGACAAATAAAACGAATGATGGAGATATCCGCTGAGAGCTTGGATTTTATGGAGGCAGCGCGGATGAGGTATGAGATGGTTCAGGATGCAGGGTGAGTTGGGGAGATAAAAGGGATAAACAGTGGTCTTCAATAAAGGTTCCCGCCTGATTTTATCGTTGGAACAGGGGTTTACTATATCAAATTATTTTAGAAAAGCTGGTGTCTGTCAGGTACTACACTGATCGGGATAAATGTATTAGATTTGTATCAATGGAATTAAGAAAAGTAAATATTGATTTTAAGATAATGCAACAGGCTCTTAAAAAAAGAGTAAGAGATAAAGCCATTAAAGCCGGCTCAACCATTATTTATCTTAAAGATGGGAACCTTATTGAAGAAGATCCTAAAACATCTTCAAAACGGATATTAAAAAAGGAGTACAACCTTTAATGCCTACCTTATACATTCTCGCCGGGCCAAATGGTGCGGGAAAAACCACCTATTATTTTACGGCGCTAAATAATCAATTCATAAATCAACATCTTCCTTTCATCAATCTAGATATCATTGCTAAAGATGAGTTAGGTGGCTATTCTGCTGAAAATTTCGCGGGTGCCGAAATGATATATAGGCAAAGGATTCGCAAAATACTTGAAGATGAAGATGATTTTATGGTTGAAAGTAATCTTGCCAAAGGGGCAGATTATGAATGGATAGAGAAAATGATACTAAAGGGCTATGAATTGATTTTATTCTTTTTATGTACTGATGATGTAAATATTAATATTAACAGAGTTCATTCAAGGGTAAAAGAAGGTGGCCACGATATTCCTGATGAACTGATATTGCACCGGTATAGGATGGCCCTTGTTTATTTAAAGGGGAAGCTGCATTTGTTTAAAGAAATTTATTTTATTGATAATTCTGCTGAAGAAGCCATTGAGGTAGGAAACATTAAAGATGGAAAGATAGAAGAGTGTTTTGAGCAATCTCCCAAATGGTTAAGTGAAATTTTACTTATTGCAAAAAAACTAAGGAAGAAATTATAAATCTATAATACAGGTCTGCTTTGCCGGCAGGTTTGTTGGTCTTGCGAAAGTTACAGAAATTATCAGTCTCAAATAAAACCAGCTATATTATAAAATCCGTTATGTGTTTTTCCAGAAAAAACTTAATTTAAATTCTCACTTCACTTTTCTTCCTTTCCAACGGTAGCTACCAAACTTACCTAACCAACCCGCAATCAAAGTATATAAAATATGGAATGGCTGCGCTGGTACAAACCACCAAAGTAGTTTTTGTTTGCCGAAGAATTTTGCTACGGGATAAAGAAATATTAATTCAACCAGGATCTTTAGTCCGATGGAAAAAAGGAAAATATAGAAGGCTTTTGTTATAATGAAGGAACAAAGGGCTAATATCAGCAGCCACGCATTTAACACATAAACAAGTAAGAGAAC
>JBDTJI010000212.1:0-23826 GCA_039935935.1 Ginsengibacter sp.
AGGCCAACCCTCGTGCATCTCGTACCACACCATTTATTGCCAAAGCATACCAGATTCCTTATTTGAATATCGCAACTAAAATAATGTTGGGCACAGCTAAACTGAGAGATTTTACTTTTGAGAAAAAACTAAAAGGATTTGCAATAAAAGAACCAGTATTTTCTTTCAATAAATTTCCCGGAGTAAATAAAGAATTAGGCCCCGAAATGAAAAGTACCGGCGAAGCGATTCGTTTTATAAAAGACTTGCGTGATCCTTACTTCCGGCAATTATATAGAGAAAGAAGTATGCATTTGAGTAAATAAATTACCGCAAACAAACTTTTTTAGCATTTTATTTTTTAAATAACATTTTAAGATTTTAAAATTAATTAAAAAAGTTTCCTCATAATATACAAATGCCTTGTCCATTAATTTTTATAAAAAAAGAAAAACATTTTACTCTTTAAAAATCGCGTTTATATTAAATCCTTCAATAGTAATAGGTTGTAAATCCAATTTATTTCCACAACTTTGCAGGCATTAATTATTTCTCAATATACCTACATAAAACATGGGCCTTTTTAATTTTTTTACTCAGGAAATAGCGATAGATCTTGGAACGGCAAATACTCTTATCATTCATAACGACGTAGTGGTTGTAAATGAACCATCAATTGTTGCATTAGATAGAAATAATCCTAAAAATATATTGGCGGTAGGTAAAAAGGCATTGATGATGCATGAAAAAACCCATGAAAGTATCCGTACCGTAAGGCCTTTGAAAGATGGTGTAATAGCTGATTTTAATGCAGCTGAATTGATGATCCGTGAGATGATCAAAAAAATATATCCCAAAAAACCTTTATTCCCTCCCAGTTGGAGAATGATGATTTGCATACCGAGCAGCATCACAGAAGTGGAGAAACGTGCGGTAAGAGATAGCGCAGAACAGGCTGGTGCCAAAGAAGTTTATCTTTTACATGAGCCAATGGCTGCAGCACTTGGTATAGGAATTGACGTAGAGGAGCCTGTGGGTAATATGATTATTGACATAGGTGGAGGCACCACGGGCATTACAGTCATTGCTTTGGCAGGTATTGTTTGTGACCAATCTATAAGAGTTGCCGGAGATGAATTTACCGCTGATATCATGGAAGCTTTACGCCGTTATCATAGCTTACTCATTGGAGAGCGTACGGCCGAACAAATAAAGATACAGGTTGGCGCAGCGATTAAAGATATTGATAACCCTCCTGATGACATGCCGGTCAATGGCCGTGACCTGGTGACTGGTATCCCTAAACAAATAATGGTAAGTTATCAGGAAATTGCTGAAGCACTTGATAAATCAATTTTCAAAATTGAGGAAGGAATTTTAAAAGCATTAGAAACTACTCCTCCTGAACTCGCATCCGACATTTATAGAAGGGGGTTGTATTTAACTGGTGGAGGCGCTTTACTTCGCGGACTCGATAAGCGATTAGCTGCGAAAATAAAATTACCTGTACATATTGCAGACGATCCGTTAAAAAGTGTAGTGCGTGGCACAGGGCTGGCTCTGAAACATTATGACCGTTATCCTTTTGTAATGCGCTAAATTTGAAATTATAATTATTCATGTCCCTTTCTAATGTAAATGAGTACTAAATTTGCGGGAGTAAATCTTTTTCAATTTCAGTAAATGGCTGTATCAATAACGCAGCCCGGATGAAACCATGCGAAATATCTTCCTTTTTATCCGTATTTATTTCACTTTTATTTTTTTCTTATTTCTGATGGGATTATCTTTTTATATGCTCTTCAGTTATAATCGCTATCACCATGCAGCCTATTCAGCTATAGCTAATGAAATAACCGGAAACATCAATAAAAAATACAATAATATAGAATATTATTTTCAATTGAAAAGAACAAATGATTCGTTGGTAAAGGCCAATGAGGAATTATACAACAAATTAAAAGAAGATTTTGAAATAGCAGATACCGCAAGCCGGATAGTGGTGGATCTTATATCCATAGACTCTTTGAAAAAGGGACGAAAATACTTATATATGCGGGCTAAGGTAATTCGAAACTCAGTCAACCAGCCCAACAATTATATTGAACTGCACCGCGGTTCTTTACAGGACGTAAGCCCTGATATGGGAGTAATAGATATCCGCAACGCTGTAATAGGTACGGTAGTAGATGTAAGTAACAATTACTCAGTAGTTATGAGCTTGCTGCATGAGCAAAGTAATTTAAGCGCGCGATTAAAAAAAGGAGGTGAAACCGGCACAGTGGTTTATGATGTCAGAACACCCGGTATTTTATATTTAAAGGATATCTCTAAATCTGCAAAAATAACAGCCGGTGATACAATTGTTACCAGCGGTTTTTCTGATAAGTTTCCGGCTGGGATATTAGTTGGATACGTGAAAAATATTATAATTGATAAAAGTAGTAGTACTTATACAGCGAGAGTAAACCCTGCGGCAAATTTTGAAAACCTGCAATTTTCATATATCATTGATAACCTGCAAAAAAATGAACCTAAACAACTTTTAAACAAGGTAAAAAGTAAATGAGTAGTTTAGTAAAAAATATAGTTCGATTTTGTTTATTTATCCTTGTTCAGGTATTTATTCTTGATCAAATAACACCACTGCATCGGTTAATCACACCATATATCTATTATCTTTTTATATTGTGGCTTCCTTTTAAGATGGGACGACGAACCCAAATGCTTTTAGCATTTTTATTAGGCTTCGCTCTTGATTCTTTTAAAAATACTTATGGACTTCACGCGGCACCTTGTGTGCTAATTGCCTATTTAAGGCCATTTCTTATTAATCTCCTGATTTCACAGGAAGGAGCCGAAAGCAATTACAACGAGCCCTCTATTCAAAGTATGGGCTTTACACCCTATCTCACTTATCTGGCCATTTTAACCTTAATACATCATGGCTTTCTTTTCTTTTTACAAGCGCTGCAAACCGGAGGCTTTTTTTATTTTATCTTAAAAACATTCACTTCCGGTTTAATAAGTTTGCTGCTGATCCTATTGGTAGAATTGTTATTCGTAAGAAAGCAAAGATTTAGAACCAATACTATTTAGACTTAGTATTTTTGCAGACTAAAAGATGTTAAATCTCTTTCTCAGTATTGCAAAATCAATTAACTTAATCTGTGTTTAACCAATCCCGAAGGAATATTATTATTATTATGATCCTGTTCATAGGCGTGGTCATTATCTATCGCCTGTTCAGTTTGCAGGTATTAGATAAAAAATATTCTATAATGGCTGATGAACAGGGTAGATTTCGGAAAGTCATCTATCCCAACAGGGGAATATTATTTGACCGAAAAAGCAGGGCTGTTCTACGTAATACCGTTATTTATGATTTAATGGTTACGCCTTCTAAAATAAGAGACATTCACCTGGACACGTTGGATTTGTGCCGGATTATGCAAATAGATACAGCCGAATTTAGAAAAAGAATTATTACCGCGATCATCAAAAACAGAAGCTACAGGCCTTCGGTGTTTGAATCCTCTTTATCAGAAGAAAAAATAGCCCGTCTGAACGAAAGCATGTACAAATTTGTTCCTGCTTTTTATCTACAGGAAAGGCCTGTGCGGGATTATCCTTACGATGCGGGAGGAAATATTCTTGGCTATCTTTCAGAAGTAGACTCTAATTTTTTAAAAAGACATGAAGGGCAAGGATATCAAATGGGAGATTATGCAGGTAGAACCGGACTTGAAAGAAGTTATGAAAAAGTATTAATGGGCCAAAGAGGAATAGAATATTGGAAAAGAGATAATAAAAACAGGCTCACGGATCCTCTTGAAAACGGAAGGTATGATACTACACCCAGACCGGGTGACAACCTTCACATGGCGCTTGATATTGAATTACAAATATTAGGAGAACATTTGATGGGAAATAAAGTGGGAGCGATTGTAGCAATTGACCCTAAAACCGGCGGTGTACTTGCAATGGTAAGCAGCCCTACCTATAAGCCCAATCTTTTAACCGGGTCTGAGAGAAGGCGACATTTTTCACAATTATTTTTGGATCCTCGACTACCGTTATTTAACCGTACGGTCAGCGCTTATTACTCCCCCGGTTCTACGTTTAAAACCTTACAGGCCCTGGTCGGCTTACAGGAAGGTGTGATTACGCCTTCAACGAGATTCACGTGCACTGGTGCTTTTTATGGTTGTGGAAGGCCAATGAGATGTCTTGATCCCGGATATTTTAATTTAAAAGAAGCTATTACTGTATCGTGTAATACCTACTTTGCCAATGTAATGCAGCGTTGTATCAATAACCCTCAATACGGCTCTGTAGATAGCGCATTAAAAGTATGGGATAGTTATATGTATGCATTTGGACTCGGAAATAAATTAGGAATAGACATACCTTCAGAAAAAAGCGGCATGATTCCTACACCCAAAACTTACAACCGCATGTATGGAGAAGGGCATTGGAATTTTTGTACTTTCCGCTCGGTGAGTATCGGACAGGGAGAAGTCAATGTCACTCCTTTGCAGGTAGCTAACGAAATGGCCTATTTGGCTAACAGGGGATGGTACATTACTCCACACATGGTAGATTCTATTGACGGAGGCGATAAATTTGGCCTTCTTGATTCATTCAGACTACGACACCACCCATTAAATATTCCTGATTCTGTATTTGAAGCCGTCGCGGATGGGATGCAGGGCGTAATGGAAAGAGGCACCGGTGCCGCCGCCAAGGTACCTGGAATAGTAGTTTGTGGTAAAACAGGCACAGTGGAGAATTACTATAAAGGAGTGAAACAAAAGGATCATGCATTTTTTGCGGCTTTTGCTCCCAGGAATAATCCACGTATAGCCATTGCTGTTATATGTGAGAATGCAGGTTTTGGTTCTACTTCATCCGCACCAATTGCAAGCCTGATGATAGAAAAATATCTCAAAGACTCTATTATCGGCCCCGAACGTAAAGCAAAGGTTGAACAGATAGCCAAATTGAATCTCATGCCTCCAAGAATAGTTGCGGAAATTAAAAAAAGAGATTCTATTTCTCATGCAAAAGATGCAAAATATCTACTACAAAAGGGTTATATTAAATCTATCAACGACACTATGGATTTGGAAGAAGATGAAAATCCTGACGCATTGGAAGAACTTAATAAATTAAAGACGGGCAATCAGTCAAAAAGTGATTCGATCCCGGTAAAAAAGGAAAGTTTGAAAGAAAATAAATTAAATGCTTTATTACCTGATAAGCAGAAAAAGAGACTAAAATAATCAATATTTAAACTAAATGCAGGAGCGCGCGGTAATATCAAAAGGTATTGATTGGTTGACTATTTGGATGTATGCCATATTTGTTACCATTGGTGTTTTATGCATCTTCTCAGTAGAATATAACAATCATGAAAATATCTGGGATAGTATTACCGGGCTAAAAAAAAATTATGCCCGACAATTATTGTTCATTTCAATTTCTTGTGTTTTTGCTGTTTTTATATTACTTACCGATAGCAAATTATATACTGCCACTGCCAATTTAAGCTATGTATTTGGAGTCCTTTTAATGCTATCCACTTTTGTTTTCGGCAAAGACATCAACGGCTCCCGGTCATGGATTCCTTTAGGATTTTTTAATCTGCAACCTGTGGAAACCTGCAAAATATTTACAGCGCTTGCACTTTCCAAATATTTGTCAAGACCGGAAACAAATTTTCAAAATTCCCGGTCTCAATTAATTGCGGGAGCCATTGCGTTAACTCCTGCTGTATTCTCTCTCTTACAAAACGAGACAGGATTGGCGCTTGTTTATTTTGCATTTGTGATACCCATGTACCGGGAGGGCTTGCCTCCTGTTTATCTTATAATTGGATTTTCGATCGGTATTCTTATAATAGCTACAATACTGGTCGAAAAAAATACTCTCGCCATTATTCTTACTTCTATAGCAATACTTGTAATTTTTTTCTATAAGAAAATTATAAGGCGGGATAAAGGAGTCTTAATACTAATCATTGGTGTTTGGGGGCTGTGTGTGGGCATTCAAAGATTTGCCGTTCCGTACATATTTGAACATGTACTTCACACCTACCAGGTAGAAAGAATTATGAGCACCTTTGGAGTAGATTATGTTCCCTATTCTACCGGAACAGCACCCCTTACTAAAGAAGAAAAATCAGAACAAGACAAAATTAAAAAAGCCTCGAAAGCCAAAGAAAATTATAACGTGAAACAATCAAAAATTGCGATTGGATCAGGAGGCCTGTGGGGAAAAGGATTTTTAAAAGGCACACAAACACAGGGAGATTTTGTACCTGAGCAGCACACGGATTTTATATTTACGACGGTGGGCGAAAACTTTGGCTTTTGGGGTAGCAGTTTCGTCGTAATGCTGTATGTCTTATTTATGCTTCGAATAGTTTTTCTGGCGGAAAGGCAGCGAAGCACTTTCAGCAGAGTGTATGCCTATAGCGTAGCCGCTATTATATTTTTTCACGTGTCCATCAATATCTGTATGACCATTGGGCTCGCACCTGTGATTGGTATCACTTTACCATTATTAAGCTATGGCGGCTCATCCTTGCTGACATTTACCATTTTGATTTTCATTCTTGTAAGACTCGATGCTGATCGTAATATGGTATTAAGATAAAACTCACAAAGAATGATATAATTCAGAATTATGGCAACAATAATCCCACTTAGTGAAGGTTCTTTTACGGTTGATCAAACTAAAGAATTTATCCCTTTTAGTGTTGACACCGATGACTTGCAACAACGAAATAAAGGAAGCTTACTTGTAGAGATACAACCATTTGTAATCGTAACTTCCGGCGATATCATTTTACTGGATACGGGACTTGGATTTGCTGATAAGAGTGGCCGGTTACAAATTCATAAAAATTTAGCTCACAACGGACTCAACGCTTCTGACATCACCAAAGTTCTTGTAAGTCATTTACATAAAGATCACACTGGCGGCATCGCCCAGCCCAACAAGAAAGTAGTAAGTTTTGAAAATGCCACTTACTACATTAACAAAAAGGAATGGGATTATGCTATTCAAAAAGGACTTCCGTCATATCATAAAAACGACTTTTTGTTACTGGAAAGATATGGCCAACTTATTTTAACGGAAGATAAAGGGACACTCGATGGCTACATCCATTATAAAGTGACAGGGGCTCATTCGCCCTTCCACCAGGCTTTTAAAATAAGAGAAGATAATGAAACTATTTTTTTTGGAGGGGATGTAGCGTCTCAATTGCAACAAATGAGAAGTCGCTTTAAGGCTAAGTACGATTATAATGGAGAAGCAGCCATGAACTTAAGGCAAGAATGGTGGCAGCGGGGCGAAAAAGAAAAGTGGACATTTCTATTCTATCACGACATAAAATATCCGGTTTTTAAATTTTAATGGACGCGCATAAAGAAAGAGATGCACTGGTGCATCTCTTTCTTTTTTATTTTTTGTAATTAGATCACCTATCTGTTAGGATCAGTCAAAGTTACAGGTTGCAAACGATAAGCGTTTACAAAACGACCATTTTGCTGAGCGGGTGTCCATTTGGGTCCCTTCCTGATTGCATTTACTGCTATCTCAGCAAGTTTAGTTCCCTTCATTGTAGTTGCCTGAACATCACTTACCACACCATTTCTGTCCACAATAAACCTTACTACGCAAGTTCCATAATCAGATTCCGTAAACTCATCAAGCTGTGATTGTATGGCTCTGCTCACATACTTTTGCCATGCACCCGGGCCACCTGGAAAGGTTGCTTCAATTTCCACTTTTGTAAATATTTTATCAGGATCTTCTTTCTTCTCTACCGGCGCGGCAACTATTCCGGTTCCTTTTTCCTCAGTGGGAGGAGCTACAATACCTATATCTTTTGTGCCTTCTACCGTTTTTACATCTATTTTCGCTTCTTCTATTTGCTTTACTTCTGGTGGCGGTTTTATAACTTCTTCATCTTTTACCACTTTTGGAGGGGTAAACGCAATAGTTGCAACCGGTGGTGGTGGTGGCAATTTGGGTGGAGGTGGCGGAGGTGGCGGTGGCGGTTCATCAGGCTTTATTTGTTGCAAAGTAACCTCTGATGTTTTCATCTGATCTATCGTATCATCTTTGTTCATCTTATTAGCTATAACCCCGCCAATAAGAAAGAGCAAAATTAGAACAATCATTCCGATCAGCGCAATTGTAATTCTCTTATTATAAGTTTTGCGAAGTTCATAAGCTCCATAGCTTTTATTTCTTCCGTCAAAAATAATATCAAGAATATCTGATTTTAAAATTTGTTTAGCTTCCATGATTCAATTTTTTGATTAGGCTTCTGATTTCTGATTAAAATCTATAATTACTATTTAACGCCCCCGGCAGCTTCTGTTTGTTGAATTTTACTATATTCATCCGGTGTAGGATCAACCATTGCGTACCTGCCTATATCATTGATATCCATTTCATCGAGTATATCTACTGCATTTTTGTAGGTAGCATCCTTATCTGGTTTAATGATAATGAACAAATCCTCAGCAGGAGTAGTTCTTTTCTTTTCAAGTATCAATTTTCTTACATCTTTATAGCCTGTAGTCTGCATTGTAGCCGGGTCACCTCCATAATAATAATATATCACATTACCTTTACCTAACATCAGGGTCATGGATCCAGACTCTTTTACCTTTGTAACCTGATCTTGATCCTTGGTATCCTTTGGCATATTCAGATTCATAGATGTAGGCTCAGATACCGTAGTAGTGAAAATGAAAAAGGTAATCAATAAAAATCCAAGGTCAACCATAGGCGTAAGGTCAACACGGGTGGATTGTTTTTTACTTTTTTTGACTCCAGGCCCTTTTTTCCCACCACTATCCTTTACTTCCATTTCTGCCATAACAATAAGTTTTTTATTTTAATAAAATGATTTTCAACTATACATCTTCAATAATTCTTACTCCTTCGACTCTTTACCTTCCAATTGCTCCCGCAAATTCCTTTTGTACAGTTCGCTTCCTTCAGGCACCTGCTTCGCGTTGGTTACGAGGTTGTATTTATAAATATCATTGGCTTTAAATGCATCTATTACTCCGCTGAATGTAGTATATTTTGATGCGTCATCTCCTTTAATTAAAAAGTTCAGCTTCTGCCCTAATCTTGCATTCACAGCCGCACTAATCCACGCTTTCAATTCATTATTGGTACTATCGATAGGAATGCCAGGTAGTGTAGTTCCCTTAATTTGTTCAGGCTTAAGCTTTATAAATTGTGTTAGCTGGCTAAAAGGAACGCCAACAAATCCAGCTTGTTCAAAATTTTTCTTGTCTTCCGGAGTGAAAGTCATATTTCGTTCCTTTCCCAATTCATCCAAAACGTCACCCTTCATTATCTCATCCATACTCAAAAATACCTTGTTGTCCTTATCAATAGTAATATTAATGAAATCCTTTTGAGGAGCAACTTTGTTTGATACCGAACTGGGGGGTGTTACTTCAATAACTTCCGATGGCTTAAATTTTGTAGCAAGTATGAAAAAAGTTAATAAAAGAAATGCGACATCACACATTGGCGTCATATCCACAGTAGTGGTCCCACGTTTTATTTTTGCTCTTGCCATTATTTAATTTTTATTTGATAATAGTTATAAGATTCAATACTTTGAAAATTCCATAAAATTATTTATACAAAGAAGCAAAACTCTGTGTCAGGGTAAAACCTGATTCGTCAATACCGTACGTAATCGCATCAATTTTAGTAGTAAAAATATTATAGGTAATGATTGCGACAGCCGAGGTACCAATACCGAGCGCTGTGTTATACAAAGCTTCGGCAATACCTACAGATAACATACGTGCAGCATCACCACCGCCAGATTCACCCAAAGCACCAAACGCTTTGATCATACCAATTACAGTTCCCAATAATCCGATCAATGTGGACACGGATGCAAGTGTAGAAAGAAAAACAAGATTTTTCTCCAGCATAGGCAATTCAAGTGACGTAGCTTCTTCAATTTCTTTTTGAATAGCAAGTACCTTTTGCTCAGAATCCAATTCTGTATTCGTTATCATTGCTTTGTATTTACGTAACCCAGCTTTCATTACGTTGCCTACAGATCCTTTTTGTTTGTCACATTCAGCAATTGCTGCATCTACTTTTTTATCAGCAAGAAAAAACTGAATCTTTCTTACAAATTCTGCATTGGAAGATTTGCCAGCAGCTTTTGTAACTGTTAATGCTCTTTCAATAACAAAAGTAATGGTAATTAAAAAACAGGCGATCAGGACAGGCACAATAATACCTCCCTCATACATCCTTGAAAAGGCACTTTTTGGACCAATGTGGTCTGGCCAAAATCCACCTTTGGGGTCAGGATTAGTGAAATTACCAGCGGCCCCAATTACGTAGCGCCAGATCACATAACCGAGAATTACACAAATAATAGGTGCCAATAAAGAAATGATGTTACTTGACTTTTTAGCCTGCACGGATGTTGTCGCATTTACTGGAGCGTTTGCAGTAGTCTTTAAATCTGCCATGTTGTTAGGTTTTAATGTTTAAGTTTAAGATAATTTGATAAAGTGGTAATTAATATTGCAATTCTAATGAAAAAAAAATAAAATTCTTATTTAATTCATAATTATTTTCAAGTGGTGCACAAGTTAGTAAAATATTCGAAAGTTAACGGTTGCTGTATAAATATTTTTAAAAATAAAAAAAATGATCCCAAGTCCTGTGTGGTACCATCCGACGGTATGATGTAAATATTAAAAGGAGTTAATACGGTCGCAGCGGAAATTAGCTATCAACTAATTTAGTCACCCGCGATATCTATTTTCTCAAAATATTTTTTTACTCGTACCGAAGAGCGACAATAGGGTCAAGCCTGGATGCTTTTATTGCCGGATACAATCCTGCAAAAAGCCCAACAGCAGAGCACACCACAATACCAATTAACACCCACACCCACGGTATCACAAATCCAGTGTGAAGAAATATACCCACAACATTTCCTACTATCACACCAAGCAATATGCCCAATACAGCGCCAATCAAACTTATAAAAATTGATTCAAAAAGAAACTGAGCTCTGATACTTTTACTTTTCCCACCGATAGCCTTTATTAATCCTATTTCTCTTGTGCGTTCATTAACAGCTACCAGCATGATATTCATTAATCCAATAGCAGCTCCAAAAAGGGTAATTAACCCGATGAAGGCTGCTGCCGTGGTAATGGCTCCCAGACTGCTTTTAAATACCTCTGCAATGCTATCGCTTTTATCTATATAAAAATTATTGTCTTCGTTAATAGCCAATTTTCGTATGGGTCTGAAAGTACCCTTTGCTTCCGAAATGGCACCTTCCATTTGGGTAATTTCGTTAACCATAATGCCAATGTTATAGCTGCTGCCGTCAGTTGGGAACAAACGTCGGATGTTGTTGTATGTTGTGATGACGACATTATCAGCATTAAGAAATGCACTGGAACCTTTATCTTTCAATACACCTATCACCCTGTATTTGATTCCATTGGCCCTGATCACTTTATCTGTTGCTCTTTGCGGGTTATCGCCAAACAGCTTTTTTGAAACGCTGTTTCCCAGGATGCAAATACTTCTTCCACTTTGTACATCAATGTTATTAAAATTTCGGCCTGCCGATAGCGTATATCCGTTTAATAAGAGATAATTTTCATCTCCGCCGGTCATCGAGATGTTTGGATTTGTTTTTTTGTTACCATCAGTAACTATAACATTATTAGGCCCGCTTAATGAGATACCGACCCTTGAAGGGAAAGTATATCTTTCTTTAAAAAGCCTGGCCTCCTGGTAAGTAATTATTTTTCTGGCATTTGACTTTTTTTCTTTCAAAGCATTCTTGCTGGTTTTTTTTACTTCTCTGCTCCCCCCACCCATCCTGATCATTCGATCCCTGTATTTAATACTGAAGGAATTAGCCCCCATGGTAGCAAAACTTTCCGAAAGACTTTGATTCATAGAAGCAATAGCTGTAATTATACCGATAAGCGCCATTATACCAAAAGCGATAATAGCAACGGTAATACCTGTTCGCAGTTTATTACTTTTTACAGTACGGAAAGCCAATGAAAGTGAATCTTTTAACTGCATATTTTCTTCAACTTATAAAAATGATCAGTATAAAATAGAAACGATGATAAAGATACAGCATCAATTAAGTAGTCTATTCCGCTCTTGTATAATTAGTGCTGTAATTTAGGCGATACCATAAAATGTACACGAAGCAATTAATAGTAGATCCAATCTATAACCAAACCAGGAAGAATACCGAGTATAATAATCAGGATAGCGGTTAATACCAGCAGCCATTTAAAGTCGGTTGATATTTTAATATCTTCGTTTACTCCTGGCACAGGATCTTTAAAATATATTGCCTGTATCACCCTGAAATAATAAACAGCGCCGATGACTGCGCAAACAATAGCAAAGATCACAAGCCATAACTGGTGCCCGTCTTTTACTGCCGCCATGAGTACATAGAACTTTGCAGTAAAACCCGCCGTTAAAGGAATACCGGTTAGTGATAAAAGAAAAATAACAGCAGTAAATGCAAGTAATGGTTGCCTTTTACCCAACCCGTTAAATCCCTCAAGAGAATAATCTGTCATCTTGATGACAACAGCAAAAATACCAATAGTGGCCAGGCTGTATGCAGCCGTATATAAAAGCAGGCCTTCTTTTGCGGTTTCATTTAATGCAAAAAGAGTAAACATCATAAATCCTGCATGAGATATACTCGAATAAGCCAGCATTCTTTTCACACTTCGCTGAAACACAGCCGTAATATTTCCTATCAGCAAAGTAGCCGCAGTTATCACCACAATTAACATTTGCCATTGAAAATGCATCGCGCCAAAAGACGCATCAAACAACCTGAAAAAAGCTACAAAGGCAGCAACCTTTACGATAGTCATCATAAATGAACTAATCACGGCAGGTGCCCCATCATATACGTCTGGTGCCCAAAAATGAAAAGGGACAGCCGAAACCTTAAATGACATTGCCACCAAAAGCAAAACCAGACCCGCGGCGATCAAAGCAGAAAGATTGCCACTACCTAAATTGATAGAATTGATGTAAAAAGAACCCAGGCTATTACCACCATAAATAAGAGCAATTCCCATTAGCAAAAGTCCTGTAGAGAACGCTCCCATTAAAAAATATTTCAATGAAGCTTCAGTACCTTTTAAATTTCGTTTATCACTTCCTGTTAGTATGTACAAGGGAATAGATAAAATTTCTATTCCCAGGAAAAGAAGAAGTAAAGTATTGAAAGAAGACAAAATAGAAGCCCCACATAAAACAAAGAACACCAGGCTAAAGTACTCAGATACATGAGGGCCTATTTTTTCAAAATCTCTCCCGTTTAAAAGAAAAATTAATAAAGTACAAATAAAAATAACTGTATTAAAATGAAGACCAAAAGTATCGAAGAGAAGCATTCCCCTGGTATCTATTTTAAAAAAAGAATGCCCAAAAAATTCAAGGATATTGGCACACAATATAATGACAATTCCTGCCATAGCCCAGTATTTGGCAGATGTGCTTTTTCTAAAAAACACTCCTCCAAACATCATTACTACTCCCCAAATTGCAGTTAAAATAATTGCGTTCATAATGAGATCCCAATCCCCTTAATGGGCCTTATTTTATTGTTATAAAAATCTTTTCTACTCATTCTATCTGAATTAATTGTTCAGAAACAAACTTTCTTCATCATTTGATGATTCCCATGTTTAAAATACTTGTAACTGTTGACTGTGTCAAGTGAATTACCGGCTCAGGATAAATACCTAAAAATAAAATTGAAAGAACAATTACAAATAATACAATGCGCTGCATCCCGCTCATAGGTTTAGCTTTCTCTGCTAATGCATTTTCCTTTCCATAAAAAGTCTTTTGCACCATAGAGAGCATATAAGCGGCTGAAAGCACAATACCAAGACACGCGAATGCCGCATACCATTTATTAAAATGGAATAGCCCGTTGAACATTAAAAATTCACTCACAAATGAATTAGAAAGTGGAAGAGCGATATTTGCAAAGGCAATGATCACAAGAAATATAGCTAACGAAGGCGATTTTACTCCCAGCCCACCTAATTCAGAAATTCTTCTACAACCGGTTTTCTTTTCAATAATATCTATGATTATCCACAATGCAAGAATATTAATACCATGATTGAGCATTTCGAGCATAACTCCCTGCAAGCCCATTGAATTCATTGAGAAGATAGCCGCGCCCATTAAACCAAGATGGGCAATGGAAGACCACGCAACAAATTTTTTGAGATCATTTTGATATAAGGCAATGCAGCTTGCATAAAGGATGCCTATAATACAAAGTACAACAACAAAATGCTCATACTTTGCCACAGCAGACGGAAAAATGGGCACAAGCCATCTTATCATTCCAAATACACCCATCTTTACCATAATGCCACTCAGAACCATTACTGAAGGGTAGTTGGATTGTTCATATACATCAGGTTGCCAGGTATGTAATGGGAATATGGGAATTTTTACTGCAAATGCAGCAAAGAACAACCAGAATAGCCAATCCTGCTGCTTTATTCCAATAGACGCATTGTAAAAAGCATTTAAAGAAAATGAGTGGGCGGAATATGGTGACACAGAAGACGTGAGCGTATATACATAAATAATTCCAACAAGCATTAGAAGAGAGCCTAGGAAAGTGTAAACGAAAAATTTAAACGTAGCCTGTATTCTTTTTTCGCCTCCCCATTTACTACATAGAAAATAAAGAGGAATAAGCGCCAATTCCCAGAAGAAATAAAACAATAAAGCGTCTGTTGCAACAAAGACACCCATGATACCAGCCTGAGCAAGCAACATTAACGCGTAAAAAGCATTACTGTTTTTATACTCTGTTTTGTAGGTGGCTGCAAAAATAAGCGGATAAGAAAATGCCGTCAAAAAAGTAAGCAAAAAAGTCATTCCATCGAGACCTACAGAAAAGCTTGACCCGATATAGGGCATCCATACATACGAAACATTATTATAATAAAAAAAATCAGGATGATTGGCAACATCTGAATAACATAAACTAATAACCGATACAACTAATGTAACAATTGATGATAAAAGCGCGAACATTTTTACGCTATTGCCATTCCTGATAAAAATAGTAACCACGCCTGTAACAAAAGGTATCCATATCAACAATTCCGGAAAGGTATAGTATGTGCCCAGCATTAATATTATTTTGTAAACAATTGAATAATAAATAAGATCAACAATCCAATAACCATCAGCAACAGGTAGGACCCAACCTGGCCGCTTTGTATTAACCGGAATTGGCGACTACTATAGTTAATGCCGCGCCCCACGCCGTTTACAATGCCGTCAATCCCTTTTTTATCAACTATATTATTTAACAATTCCGATAGAGAACGATAGGATCTAACAAAAAGCATGTTGTAAGCTTCATCAACATAAAACTTATTCCTTATTGCCTTAATCAAACCATTATCCGACGTAACAGATGTTTCGTAATTTTTAAATTTATTCCATGCCCAAACCGATACTCCAATAACTAGTAATGCTGAAACAATTATTAATATCAATTCTGTCTGATGAGGCATTTTATGCTCACCAAGTATTTGATTTGAACGCTTAAATACAGGGGATAAAAAATCGCCAATCTTATTCCCGTTTTTTGCAAACACTTCAGGAATGCCAATAAAACCTCCAATAGCTGAAAGCACTGCTAGTATAATCAGAGGAACCGTCATGGTTGCAGGACTTTCATGGATGGGATGTTCCTGATCCATAGTCCCTCTATATTTACCTTTAAAGGTCATTGCCAGCAAACGGAACATGTAAAATGCAGTAAGCAAAGCGCCGATTAAACCAATAACGTATAACAACGGACTGTTGGAGTAAGTTGCTGATAGAATTTCATCTTTTGAAAAGAAACCTGAAAACGGCGGGATACCTGCTATCGCAAGGCATGCGATAAAAAAAGTCACATAAGTAATTGGCAATTTTTTACTCAAGCCTCCCATCTTGGTAATGTCCTGTTCGCCACTCATAGCATGAATTACAGAGCCTGCAGCCAGAAACAAAAGTCCTTTAAAGAAAGCATGCGTCATCACATGAAATACCGCTGCCGAATAAGCCCCGACACCAAGACCTAAAAACATATATCCCAATTGGCTTACAGTGGAATAGGCCAATACTTTTTTAATATCATTTTGCTTCAAGGCAATAACAGCAGCCAATATTGCTGTTGCAATACCGATGCTTGCCACCCAGGCCATTGATATAGGCGCTAATGAATACATGATATTGCTACGCGCAATCATATAAATACCGGCGGTAACCATTGTCGCCGCATGTATTAAGGCAGATACAGGCGTAGGGCCCGCCATCGCATCAGGTAGCCAGGTGTATAAGGGGATCTGGGCACTCTTACTTGCAGCACCTAAAAGTAATAGTAAAGTAATACCAACGATTGCCGGAGAATTGATTGCAGATATACCATTGATTATTCCATTATCGGGATTAAAAAGTTCGTGGTAAGAAACTGTACCAAAAGATGAAATCATCCAGAATATTGCTAACAGAAAGCCAATATCTCCGATGCGGTTCATGATGAAGGCTTTTTTTCCGGCATCATTGTTTACATTATCTTTAAACCAAAAGCCTATCAGTAAATAAGAACAAAGGCTCACGCCTTCCCAGCCAATGTACATGATCACGAAATTCCCACCCAGCACCAGCAATAACATTGAAAAAACAAATAAATTAAGATAAGAAAAGTACCTGCCAAAGCCCGACCTTGTTTCATCCTTCATGTAGGAAATAGAATAAACATGAATTAAGAAACCAACCCCTGTAATGATCAACAGAAATAATGAAGTAAGCTGATCAACCTGGAACTCAAATGGAATGAGCAACTTATCTACATGAATAAAGTTAAAATAATGAATGCTTTGAGTTACAAAACCTTCTTTGCTAACTGTCAGAAATACCAAAGCACTGATGCAGAACGGTATAAATATTACTCCACTGCCAATAATTCCTACGACTGTTTTGGAAAGAGCATTTCTTCCCAGCCCATTAACTAAACATCCAAACAGGGGAAGAAGAGGAACTAAATAAATAAGTTGAATAGCATCCATAAACCAGACTTCTGCAGCATTTAAAATTTAAAATAGTTTTTCATAATCATTCAAGCAAATTGACATTAGTTTTTTAACCTGTTTAAGAAATTAATATCAATAGAACGGGTATTTCTGTATAGCATTACAATAATTGCAAGGCCTACACTTACTTCTGCCGCAGCTACGATCATGATAAAAAATACAAAAATCTGCGCACTGGTAGCCATAGAATATCCAAATGCATTTGTTCCCGCCAGGTGCATTTTTGAAAATGCAACTAATAACAAATTCACAGAGTTAAGCATTAATTCAATACACATAAAAACAATGATTGAATTACGACGGGTGAGAGCACCGATCACGCCTATAAAAAACAAGGCTAACGATAAAAATAAATACCACTTAATCTCCATAATCTACAATTTTACATATAACCCTACCCCCGCAGTATTTGATGCAGGCGCTATTGAAAAGATATCTATGATTTTTTTGATAGCAATATCATTAAATATATCAACTGCCTTATAGGATGCTGATTTGGTTAAAAATTTTACAAGTAATCCGGATCCTATAGCGGCAATACCGGAATATAAAGCACCATTGTAATCCTGCGCTTTTACAGAATTATCCACTTTTCTCACAAGACTATATGCAGCAATTGCACCTCCGGTATAAGCAGCAGCTTTATAAATAATTCTTCCAGTCTTGAATGTATTAAAGAGTTTGTTGATTTCATTATTTTTTTTCAAACTAAGAATTTCAGCCACTTTTGAAATGTTGGCAATAGGTGTTTTCCCCAGACTGAATTTAGGAGCAAACCCTTTTTGGACATGCATCACCCTTCCGATAAGATCTCTTAAATCCAGATTATTCAAATCAATCTGGGCAGATGCGTTATGTACCAGTAGGATACAGACAAAGATCAATAATAAGATTTTTAATTTTCTCATGCTTTGTTTTCTCTTACAATATCCTTTTTGCCTATCAGTATAGCGCCTATCATAGCACTTAAAAATAAAACGCTACTTATCTCAAATGGTACCACATATTTATTGAATAAGGCTTTTCCAAGATTTTCTGTAAGACCAACACTCGTTCCAGGTCTGATGATGGTGTTCTGCGAGTCAGTATGAGATAGCGCTGCGACAAAAACAATCATCAATGTAAGACCCGAAATTACTCCGGCCAATTCCATATATACATTCTTTACAGGCTCAGTCTCAGCATTTAAATTCATCAACATGATCACGAAAAGAAATAAAACCATAATTGCACCTGCATATACAATTATATTTACAATTGCAAGAAACTGTGCGTTCATTAAAACGTAATGACCCGAAATGGCAAAAAACACAATAATCAGACACAGTACGCTATATATAGGATTTTTACTGGCTACCACCCCTATGGCCCCAAACAATGCCAAGGCAGATAAAAACCAAAAGAGGATTTGTGTTATCTCCATTTTCTATGTTGTTCTAATTTTTTTTATGCGTTAAATCTTTATCAACAGTTACTCTCAGGTCTTCATTAATTATACATGTTATTCAAGTTTAACTTCTTAAAAATTTTTTCTTAATGTTCATTGCCGTGTCCCCCCGGATGTGCGATCCTGGATCCTTTTGCTTTCGCAAAACCCTCGGGATCGGTTTTCGGATCAGGAATCAATAAATCTTCTTTACCATATACAAATCCTTTTCTTTGATAATTGGCCGGTGCAAAAGTCTCCGTTAAATACACAGCATCTTTTGGACAAGCTTCTTCACATAATCCGCAGAAAATGCACCGTAGCATATTGATCTCATATTTGGCTGCATATTTTTCCTCTCTATACAAATGCTCTTCCCCGGGTTTACGTTCTGCACCCTCCATTGTTATGGCTTCTGCAGGACAAGCCAAAGCACATAATCCACAGGCAGTGCAATTTTCACGTCCCTCTTCATCTCTGTTCAAAACCTGTAGTCCACGAAACACCGGACTAAATGGTCTTTTTTCTTCCGGATAACTGATGGTAACCTTCTTCATAAACATGTGACGAATCGTGATTGCCATTCCTTTAAAAACGGCAGGTAAATACATACGTTCCCACAGGTTCATCTTTCGCCGGTCAACTTGTTTAACTCTATTTGTTAATGCTTCCATGACTTCCTAGTTTATATCTGGATACTCCAAAATTCATTTTCGCTGCAAAAATATCGTTTAAGTTTAGAAATGCCAGTGATTTTGCCTTAATAAGATTAATGCTCCCGTAGCTAACATATTGAACAGCGCTAATGGCAGCAAAATTTTCCATCCCAGGTTCATCAACTGATCGTATCTGAATCGGGGTACAGTCCACCTCACCCACATAAAAAGAAAAATAAAAAAGAAAATTTTTGCAAAGAACACAGCACCTTGAATGATTGCTACCCAATTCATACCGATAGATTGAACAAGATTTGAATCGTTCACAAAAGGAATATCATATCCGCCAAAATATAAAGTGGCCATTACCGCCCCACTTAAAAACATATTTACGTATTCAGCGAATAAATAAAAGCCAAGCTTCATAGAAGAATACTCTGCATGATAGCCACCCATCAATTCATTTTCCGCTTCTGGCAAATCAAAAGGCGTACGATTGGTTTCTGCAAAAGCACAAACAAGAAATATCAGAAACCCCAGTGGCTGCCTGAAAAAATTCCACATTTGATCTTTCTGCTGACCTACCATTTCATTCAAACTAAGCGTTCCTGTTACCATCAATAAACCAATTAATGCAATACCGAGGGCTAATTCATAACTAATAATCTGGGAAGCTGCACGCATAGCACCCAAGAGAGAAAACTTATTATTACTGGCCCAACCCCCAATCATAATTCCATAAACTCCTAAACTTACTACTGCAAAAATGTAAAGGATACCAACATTAATATCAGCTATTTGGAGAGAAACATCCCGATTAAAAATATGAAATTTATCTCCCCACGGAATTACCGCGCTCACCATTATCGCTGTCAACATCGCGAGAAAGGGGCCTAGAATAAACAAAAATTTAGAAGAAAAACTTGGAACAATTTCTTCTTTAAAAAATAATTTTAAGCCATCGGCCAATGGCTGAAGAATTCCAAACGGGCCAGCGCGGTTTGGCCCTCTCCTATCCTGCATGAAAGCAGCTACCTTGCGCTCGGCATAAGTAGAATACATCGCTACAAATAATGAAACCATTACTACAATAATAATTAAAACAAGTTTTTCCGTAAGTAAAGCCCAATCAATGCTTAGAAGTATTTGGTTTTGATACATAGTGTGAAAACTAAAGTTTTAATTATGGCTTTTTATGATCATTAATCGCTAATCTTTCAGCATCCGCTTCTTCTATTTCTTTTTCTTCATTGCGCTCAATAAACGTAGTAGATGTCGCAGGCCCCGGCAATATGCTTAAGTCAATATCTGGGGTATTTACTTTACTTACTTCATTAATATCCATAAGCAGTAAAGGAGCGCGTCCGAATAAAGCTTTATCTAAAGGATCAGGAGGAACGGTCTTTTTTACGTAGTGGTTGGTAGAAATTACAGAATGTCTGTTTATTTTGGTAGACCCTTCGATAACCCAGTCGGAAATGTTTTTTTTCTCAAAACGACAAGTATTACATATCCACGCCGCTTTACCCTCAATCACCTGAACCTCGCCCCACGGGTCTTTACGAGAAGTAACCCTGAACACTTCCTCACCGCGATTCCATAATGTAACCTTACCACAACACTTATCACAATCTCTGTGCGCATCTACAGGTTTCAGAAACCATACACGATTTTTGAAACGATAAGTACGATCTGTTAATGCTCCTACAGGGCAAACATCAATCATGTTTCCACTAAAGTCATTATCAATTGCTTTAGATATGTAAGTAGAAATTTCGGACGCATCACCTCTTAGCAAAATTCCCTGACTTCGCGAATCAGTGAGTTGGTCAGCAACCATCAGACAGCGATAACATAAAATACATCGTGTCATGTGAAGCTGAATATATGGGCCAATGTCTTCTCTTACAAATGTCCTTCTCTTAAATTCATAACGGGTACCTACTGTACCGTGATCATAACTAAGATCCTGCAAATAGCATTCTCCTGCCTGATCGCAGATAGGGCAATCCAAAGGATGATTGATCAACAAATATTCAACTATCCCTTTTCTTGCATCTAGCGCTCTTTCACTAGTAATGTTTTTTACAATCATTCCGTCCATCACTTCTGTTCGGCATGATGCAACCAACTTAGGCATAGGCCTTGGGTCTTTTGTAGAGCCGGCAGCAACTTCTACCAAACAGGTGCGGCATTTACCTCCGCTACCTTCCAGTGAGCTGTAATAGCACATAGTTGGTGGAGCTACTTCGGAGCCAATTTGGCGCGCAGCATTTAATATAGTAGTACCCTTTGGTACTACTATTGTAATATCATCTATGGTTACTGTAAATAATTGTTCTTGGTCTTCAGGCATTTCTTAGTTCGTTTATATCCGCATTGTAATTTTTTTCTCTCAGCAACGTTATCCAGCTTTTTAATTTTAACACAGATTGATTATTACTCTTTTTAAATTTTGAAAATAAATCTAAAAATCTTTTATCCTTTATAGAAGTCTGTGCCTTTGTAATCCGTCTCAATTCTTTTAAATTCTAAGGCAATTGAAATTCTGTAATCATATCGATCTTCTCTTGTTCGCAAACTTTCAAAATCCACACTTCCATTGCCGGATTTACTTCTATAAAATACTGATGAAACTCTTTGTGCTTATATAATTTCAAGCATCCGCAATATTATCAATCTCAAAGAACTTACTTAGGTATTTCGCTTTCTTCTTATCATTATCAATAATCCCTAAAGCAAACTTATCTTTTAAACTATACAATTCCATTTCATTGCTCACTGCAAAACAACCATGCTGATGATTGTATCTGTTGCTCTTTTCCGGCGGCACTAATGTTTGAACCAACATGGTGTCAATATAACACTCAGGCACTATGTGGTTGTTCATATTTATCTAGATAGGTTTCAAGATTAAAAAATAAATCTATACCGTATTGTGCCACTTCACTAACCTGCTCATCAGTTAATCTTTTAATTACAGTTTCTCCTTTATCGTAATCCACTAAATAAATAGACAGGTCATTTTGGGCTTCTTCTATAAGTTCATTCATTACATAGGGACTGTGTGTTGCAAGAAAATACTGGTTATTATTTTCGTCAAAAATAATATCAGTGGTAAGTTTTGCGATATAGGGCGGATACATGTGGGATTCCGGTTCTTCAAAAAGAAGAATAGAATCTTTATTAGTTAGAATAGCCGTTTTAAAAAAAACTAACCCAACTAATGTGTCTGCCATTAACGAAATAGGGATAGTATGAATAACCCCATCTTTTATTTTAGGCGAAATCTTAACGTCATTTGTTGAAACGTCGATTATCAAATACAAATCGTAAGGTCTTAATAGCTCAGAAAATTCTTTCTGAACATCTGGGCTATTAACTATTAATTCAAATAAATTTTTTCCGAAAGGAATTTTAAGCTCAAGCGCTGAAAAGGTATCATTAAAAATTTTTGATTCAGAATATTTATAAGGTTTGACTTCTAATTTTTTTAAATCAGGAAACCTTCCTGAGAAATCATCTATTTCATTTTTTTGACCTGTATTGAGCGATTCTATTCCTACTGTTAAATTAAGAAAAGGAAAATCCCATGATCTTTTTTCATTTTCCATGTTCATCGACAATACTAAAGAATTCTCATCTTCATAATTTACTAACAATGAATAATCTTTATTAAAAGCCACAATTGCAGGTTCCTGAATATTGTTATAATTGAATAATTGGCTAAGCTTTTCTAACCTGACCAACCCTTTTAATCCTGTCGGCCTTCTTTTTTCTCTAATAAAAGTCAATAAACTCAACGCCTCCAAAATATTACTCTTTCCCACATTCGGATAACCAATAAAAACATTAATCCTTTTACACCCTTCAATTTTCTGATGGCGTATGGATTTAAAATTCTTTATCTCTATGGTATCTATTTTCTGCATTTATTTTTTTATGCCTTTTCTGTCACTTTCAAAGGATCTGCAAAGTGCGCCAGTCCATAGTTCCTTACCAAACACTCTTCCGGATTCAAAATATGCCATTCAAACTCATCTCGGAAATGCCTGATGGCAGCAGCTACAGGCCATGCCGCAGCATCTCCGAAAGGACAAATCGTATTTCCTTCGATTCTTCGCTGCACATCCCAAAGAAGGTCTATATCTTTCATCTTTCCTTTTCCATACTCAATATTGTGAAATATCTTTTCCATCCATCCGGTTCCTTCACGGCAAGGAGAGCACTGGCCGCAACTTTCATGATGATAAAACCTTGAAATAGTGTAAGTATGCCGGACAATACATTGGTCTTCATCCAACACGATAAATCCACCAGACCCCATAGAACTTCCAGTAATAAAACCGCCATCAGCAAGACTTTCATAATTCATCAGGCGCGGTTCACCCTTGGCTGTTTTTAATAGAAGATTAGCAGGCAAAATAGGAACAGATGAACCGCCCGGAATACAGGCTTTCAATCTTTTCCCGTTGGGAATACCACCACAATATTCATCACTGTACATAAATTCTTCCACAGTAATATTCATATCAATTTCATATACACC
>JBDTJI010000213.1:0-3675 GCA_039935935.1 Ginsengibacter sp.
AATTATTAAATGAACAGGGAGGTACAGAAGAACAGCGTATTCTGGATAAAATTATCAGATTTCGTCGTGATTCTTTAGGTGAAAGGGGGCTAGCCCCTCTAATTGTGAGAGGGGTCGGAGTGAGGCAAACCGCTCTGACAATGGAATACATACATTTGCTATTTCAATAATTAAAAAATAAAGATTATTAAATCCATCGTGAACAATAAAAAAGTAGTCATCATCACTGGCGCCGCAGGAGGAATTGGATTTGCTATTGCAAAAAAATTTGCAGAAAATAATTTTTGTATTGTGTTGGCAGATATCAACCACGAAGGATTAAATAAGGCGGTTACTATTTTAGAAAAAGACTTCCAGGCCGACTGCATGGTCTGTCATGGAACTTTAGAAGACATTGATTATATAAAAAAGATGGTTGACCAAACCATCTATAAGTGGGGCAGGATAGATGTATTGGTAAATAATGCAGCCTGGCGTACCATAGAAACGATGCGTACCATTTCTTTAGAGAACTGGGAAAAAACGCTTAGCATCAATTTAACTGCTCCGGCATTTTTAGCAAAACATGTTGCCGGGACAATGGAAGAAAATAAAATACCGGGAGTAATCGTTAACCTATCCAGTGTAATGTCACAAAGCGCAGGTGGTAATAGTCCTGCCTATATTGTCTGCAAAGGTGGTATTGAAAGCCTCACTTATGAGCTGGCAGTTTTGTATGGCCCAAAAGGTATAAGAGTGATAGCAGTTAATCCTGGTAACATTGAGACAAATCTTAGTAGTGATTACAAAGACGGATCAGGAAATAATATAAGTGAACAGCTAAAGGATCACATGAACGATAATACTCCGCTTCAAAGAGCTGGTAATCCCGGGGAAATAGCCAATGTGTGTTATTGGCTTTCATCCGATGAAGCCTCATTTATAACAGGCACTTCGATATTGGTGGATGGTGGTTTCCTCCACAACTTTAATTCGTATAAAATGAAAAATCTTCAATACCCAAAAGAATATTAAAATGAAAGGAATCTGGAAATACAGTCATCTGCTGCCTCATATTGAGGAGCATGCTAAATTAACTTTAGGCGAAGGAAATACGCCGTTGGTAAAATCCAAACGATTGGGCAAACAATTAGGCCTTGATAATTTATATTTTAAACTTGAATCAGTGAATCCTTCGGGTTCTTATAAAGATAGATTCGCGGCGTGTGCTATCGCCGATTTGATTCAGAAGAACTCGAAAATTTGTATCGCCACTTCGAGTGGTAATGCAGGTTCTGCCCTGGCGGCCTATTCTGCCGCTGCTGGAATAACATGCTACCTCGCTATAGTAGATGGGGCACCAATAGGAAAGCTTCAGCAGATGCAGGTGTATGGCGCTGCGACGTTAATGATAAAGGATTTTGGGATAGATACCAATGTTACTATTGAAGTGATGAACGGCCTGGATGCGCTCGCTCAAAACCTGGGCATTCCTGTTCATATAAGCGCCTTCCATTATAGCCCTTTGGCAATGGCTGGAGTACAGACAATCGCTTATGAAATCGCTGAAGAAATGCCGGAGTTTAATGGACATATATTTCCACCGGTAGGCGGCGGGGGATTAACCTTAGCAATCATAAAAGGATTTAGAATATGGAGCGAAGTGAATCCTCAGTTTAAAATACCAAAAGTGCACTGTGTACAACCGGAAGGTAATGATACTATCTCGGGCCCACTTAGAAATGGATTAATTAAAGCACAGTCAGTTGCTAAAAGTCTTACTGCCGTAAGTGGATTGCAGGTGCCCAATGTGATTGATGGAGATCAGTTGTTAAAAGCATGCAGAGCAACTGGTGGCACAGGCTATACAGTTACCGATGATGAAGTCTATGAATGCCAGGAAAATATGGCAAAAATGGAGGGCATCTATTGTGAACCAGCAGGAGCAGTTGCACTTGCCGGAGTGGTAAAAGCAGTGAAAAATAAGGAAATACTTAGGGAAGAGGATGTGATTTGTGTGGTCACAGGTCATGGGTTTAAAGATCCCTCGTCTGCAGCAAAAATCGCAAAAAAATCAGGTGGCAGTTATTTTAATAGTGCAAATGAAACCTTTCAACATATTAAAACTCAAATAAAAAATAAATAGAACCAATGGAAGAAAAATTTAAAGGCCTTTGGCCCGCAATGTTTACGCCAGTTGCTGATGATGATGAACCGGCATACAACGAAATAGAAAAATTAGTTGAATTATTCATTTCGCAGGAACTGGATGGTTTGTACATCCTGGGATCAACCGGCCAGGGTTTGCTATTCACAGAAGATCAACGGAAAAAAGTAACAGAAGTAGTATGTAAAACATCCGCAGGAAGAATTCCTGTTGTTGTTCATGTAGGGTCTCTTACTACAGCCGAATCAATAAGGTTAGCGCAGCATGCAGAAAAATGTGGCGTTGATGGAATTTCTTCTGTGCCACCCATTTATTATACAGGAAATGCAGACACTGCATTAGAGCATTATAGCAAAATTGCAGGATCTACCAGCCTGCCGTTTTTCCCGTACCAGTTAGGAGATAATTCCATCCCTGGCAATATGCATTCTTTCATAGACAGGTTGCTGGAAATCCCTAACGTTACCGGGATGAAATTAACCACCAATCAATTGCTGAACATTAGTAGCATTCATAATTACATTGGGGATAAACTAAAATTGTTCAGCGGATCCGATGAATTATTTTGTCATGCTACGCTTTGCGGAACTGTTGGGGCAATCGGCTCGTTTTATAATCTCTGGGGAGTCCAGTGCAAGCACGTAATGTCAGAGTTTAAAGACGGAAATTATCAATTGGGCAAAGATTTTATGCTATCCTTTCAACATGCAATTGAAGTCGTTTTGCCTAATGTTTGGCCATTTTTTAGAAAAGCCATGTTATTGAAATACAACATTGATATTGGGCATACAAAAGGACCATTGGGGAATACTCAAAAGGAGTGGCAGGATAAAGAAGTGATGGAAATAATAGAAAAGCTGGAATCTATTACCGGATCAGCAATTAATAATTAAAAGTTGATTTTTATCATTGTTGTCCGACTTAAATTTCTGGCTTCTCTTAAAACTCTCAATGATAATAGTTTAAAGCCCCCTCTCCTTCGAGAGAGGAGGTTGGGGGGTGAGGCTCTGGCAGCCAATGAGTGATGTATATTAGTCGGACAATAGTTGATTTTATATAAAAACATAAATCTATGAAAGAAAACAAAGTAATAACAGGAGCAGGTGTACCACAAAGCCATTTACCTTTTTCGCCAGCCATTCAATCCGGTGACTATGTATTTATTTCCGGACAAGCATCCGTAGATGCCGAAGGAAAAATTGTTTCAGGGCCTTTTGAAGAGGAATGCCGGCGGTCATTTGAAAATTTGAAAACGATATTGGAGGCTTCCGGCCTTGGCTTTAAAGATGTAGTTCAGGTGCGTAATTATGTAGGTAAGCAGGAATATCTTGCATCATTCAATACTATTTATAAAGAATTTTTTACTGCGCCCTATCCTGCAAGAACAACTCTTATCGGTTGCCTGGGAGAACTGCTAAAATTCGAAGTGGATGCAATTGCACAGCACACTAATGAAGATTAACCATGATGAATGCAGACGAAATAAGATTGGAAAAAATAGCTTCTCTGCCATTTTATACAGAAGGGCC